>JACQTN010000453.1 GCA_016210785.1 Armatimonadota bacterium | reverse complement strand
TGCGGCCTGCCGCCCGCGCGCGGTGGCAGGGCGCGTCGGCCTGCCCGCGGCCCTCTTCGCACGGGCCGGCTTCGCCGGGGCCCTCTTCCTCGACGCCGTCTTCCTCGGCGTGACCTTCTTCGGCGCGATCTTCTTCCGCTTCGGCTTCGCCTTCTTTGGCGCCGCCCGCTTCGCCGGGGCCGCGTCGCCGCCGGCCCTCCTCTGCTTTGGGGGTACCCGTGCGGTGAGCCCCGCCTTCGGGGCGCCCGCGGGCCGCCGCACGGGTCGGGGCTCCTGCGCCGGGGCGGGCTGCGCCGCGGCAATTCGCGACGCGCGGGCGCCCCGGATCACCGCCCAGACCTTCTCCGGCGTGACTGGCATCTCCAAATGGCGCACGCCGTAGTCGCGCAGGGCGTCCACGACCGCGTTCACAACCGCGGGCGTGGAACCGATGGTGCCGGCCTCGCCGACGCCCTTGACGCCAAGGGGGTTGCGGGGTGAGGGCGTGACGGTGTGATCGAGCTGCATGGCCGGGATCATAGCCGCCTTCGGCACCGCGTAATCCATCAGGCCGCCGGTGAGCATCTGGCCCTGCTCGCCGTAGACGACCTCTTCATAGAGGGCCTGTGCCAGTCCCTGGGCGATGCCGCCCTGGACTTGGCCCGCGACGAGCAGCGGGTTGATGATGCGCCCGCAGTCGTCCACCGCGGTGTGCTGCAGAACCTCCACCTGACCCGTTTCGGGATCGACCTCGACGACGCAGATGTGGGTCCCGAAGGGGAAGACGCTGTCTGTCAGGGCAAACTCGTGGGACGCCGCCAGCTCCGGCTTCATGCCCGCGGGAACCCGGCCGTCCCGGTACACCGCCGCGGCGACCTGCTGGTGGGTAACGGCCGCCGCAGGCGTCCCCGCCACGCGCACCTGCCCGCGTTCCAGCACCAGATCCTGCGGGGAGGCTTCCAGCAGGTGGGCGGCGACGTTAAGGACCTGCTCGCGCACGACCCGGGCGGCCTCATAGATCGCCGTCCCACCCTCCGTGATGGTACGGCTCCCGCCCGTGCCATGTCCTTTGGGGATGAGCGCGGTGTCGCCCTGGACGACGCGCACGCTCTCGATGGGAACCTCCAGCACGTCCGCCGCGATCTGGGCGAAGCCGGTCGCTCCGCCCTGCCCGTGGGGTGACGTGCCCGTCTGCACGGTCACCGTGGCGTCTTCGTTGATCCGCACCGCCCCGTACTCCGTCGGCCCAAAGGCGCAGATCTCCACGTACGAGGAGAGCCCGATGCCCAGCGGGCGCTCGCCCCGTGCGCGGCGGGCCTGCTGCTGGTGCCGCAGGCCGCGGTAGTCGGCCAGGTCAAGCGCCTTCTTCAAGGCCTCCGCGTAGTTGCCCGAGTCGTACACGGGGCCGCCCGGCGACTTGTACGGAAAGGCCCCCGGCGGGATGAAGTTGCGTTCTCGCACCGTGGCCGGGTCCAGGCCCGTCTCCCGGGCGACGAGATCCATTGCGCGCTCCAGGTAGTAGGTGGCCTCGGGCCTGCCGGCGCCGCGATAGGGTCCGGTGGGCACCTTGTTGGTGTAGACCTCCGTGAGGGTCACGTGGAGGTTTTTGATCCGGTACGGTCCCTGGATCATCATCGGGGTGAGGGTGGGCACGACCTGCGTGTAGCGCATCAGGTAGCCGCCGATGTCCGCCACCAGGGCGATCCGCAGGCCGAGCACCGTCCCGTCCCGCTTCGCGGCGACCTCCACGTCGGCCACCTGGGCCCGGCCGTGACTGGTGGCCCACAGGTGCTCCTGGCGGCTCTCGATCCAGACCGCTGGGCGGCCCAGACGCCTGGCCACCAGCGGGATCAGCAGGTCTTCGGGGTAGGCGTGCAGCTTGGGGCCGAAGCCGCCCCCCACGTCGGGCGCGATCACGCGTACCGCGCCGTGGGCCAGCCCCAGCGCGTCCGCCACCAGGTCGCGCAGTTCGTGGGGGACCTGGCTGCTGTTCCACATGGTGAAGGACCCGGCGCCGTGCCACTGGACCGCCACGCCGCGCCCCTCCAGGGAGATGGGGGCCACGCGTTGGTGAGACATCCGCTGGCGGACGCGCACCTCCGCGGCGCGGAAGGCCTCCTCCACGTTGCCGGCCCTGTAGGTCTTGGCGTAGGCGACGTTGGTGCCAAGGGCGTCGTGCAGCAGCGGGGCGGACGGATCGGTGGCACGCTCGGGATCGACCACGGCCGGGAGCGGCTCGTAGGCGACATCGATCATCTCCAGGGCATCCCGCGCCGCGTACCGGGTCTCGGCGACCACCACCGCCACCGGCTCACCCACGTACCGCACGCGGTCCGTGGCGAGGGCAAACTGGTCCGGCACCTTGAACCGGACGCCCTCGGGACCCGGCACGCGGGGCAGGTCGGCGCCGAAGTCGGCGGCCGCGAACGCGCCCAGGACGCCCGAGTGTGCGCGGGCACGGCTCAGGTCGATGCGCTGAATCCTGGCGTGGCCGTGGGGGCTCCGCAGGATGGCCGCGTGGACCATCCCGGGCAGCCGCAGGTCCTCCAGGTACGTGCCGTCCCCTCTGATCAGCCTGGGGTCTTCGATGCGCTTGATGCGCGCGCCCACATACTGGGAGATTGCCATGGGGGTGCCTCCACCGTGTCAGCGCTTTCCCTGCTATCCTTTCAGCGCGCCCGCCGTGAGCCCTCCGATGACGTAGCGCTGGAAGATGAATGCCAGCGCCAGGGGCACCGCCACCGCGTACACACCCGCGGCGCTCAGCAGGCCCCACGCGGTGTCCTGGAACATCCCCGCGAACATGGACGAGACCACCGTGAGCGGATAGTTCTGCGGCGACGTCGTCAGCACCACCGCCACCAGAAAGTCGCCCCAGACCGTGATGAAGATGAAGGCGCCGGTGGCGAACAGGCCCGGCCCCATGAGGGGCAGGACGATGCGGGTGAACGCGGTCACCCGCGAGCATCCGTCCACCATCGCGGCGTCCTCCAGGTCCCGCGGCAGGCTCTGGAAGAAAGCCTCCAGCATCCAGATCACGTAGGGCAGGGCCAGCCCTATGTGCACGATCCCCAGGCCCGTCAGGCTGTCCAGGAGCCCCACCGCCTTGGTCATGACGTAGAGGGGCAGCAGGACGGTGATGAGGGGGATCATGCGAATGCCGAGCAGGGTGAGCAGCACCCGCCGACGCTGGGCCTCCGGCAAGAAGCGCGCCACGGAGTAGGCGGTGAAGGACCCGATGGCCAGCGAGACCGCCACGACCCCCACCGACAGGAGCACGCTGTTGCGCAGGCCGCCGGTGAAGTGCCGGACGCCGGTCATGATCTCCACCTGGCGCCCCGAGCCGATGTGCAGGAGGGTGAGGTAGTTGACCAGCGTCGGTTCCCTGGGGATCCAGTGGGGCGGCCGGTTGAGCAGTTCCTGCTCCAGGCTCACGCTGGAGATCAGCATCCACACCGGCGGCGCCAGCAGGTAGGCCGCCGCCACCAGACCCAGGAGCATGGCGGGCCACTTCTTCCTCATGCCAGTCCCCGGTCCACGCGCAAGACCCGGACGTACGCGTACGTCAGGATGAACGTGATCACACCCAGCAGCGTGCCCAGCGCGGAGGCCCGGCCCATGGTGCCGAACTCGAAGGCCTGCGCGAAGGCGTACCAGTTCAGGATGAAGGTGGCCCGGCCGGGGCCGCCCCGGGTGAGCACGTAGATCAGGTCGAAGACGCGCAGCGACCAGATGGTGCAGAAGACGACGCTGACCATCACGGCGGGCGAGATGAGCGGCAGGGTGATGGACCGCAGGACGTGCCGGCCCGTGGCGCCGTCGGTCGCCGCCGCCTCGTAGATCTCCGTGGGGACCGCCTGCAGGGCCGCGTAGATGGTGATCACCACGAAGGGCACCAGTTTCCACACGTAGGCGAAGACCACGGCGTGCATGGCCGACGCCGGCGTGCTGAGCCAGGCCTGGTACTCGGAGATCAGCCCCAGGGAGTAGAGGACGCCGTTGAGGGAGCCGTAGGCGGCATCGTAGATCCACGACCACATCAGGGCGTTGATGATGTTGGGCGTGGCCCAGGGCACGATGACCAGGGCCAGCAGGACCTTGTGTCCGGGAAAGTCGCTGTCGATGATCAGGGCGATCGCGGTCCCGATGAGGACGGTCAGGGCCACGGAGAGCAGCCCGAAGTAGGCGGTGTTCTTGAGGGCGATCCACACCTCCGGGATGGCGGGCATGGCCAGAAACTGCTGGAGCCCCACGAAGCGGAGGATGATGCCTTCGCCGATCCGGATGGTGTGCAGGCTGAAGACCACGGCGGCCGCCGCGGGAAGGAGAACCAGCACCGCCAGCACCAGCGCAGAGGGGAGATTCAGCGCCAGCACCGGCCACTCGGCCAGCCAGCGCCGGGCGCGTGACCGCGGGGCGGTGGAGGTCCGGAGCGCGGTCACGTCCATGGCCGGATTTGTCTAACGCTCTCCCGCGAACTCGACGATGTCGAGGCCGCCTCCCCACCGGTCGGTGAAGTAGACGAGGCCCGTGCGGCGGTCGACGAAGATGTCGTTGCTCATCACCGCCGGGCGGCCGAAGGTGCGGGCCGGGATGTAGTACCCGACCTGCCGGGGATGGTGCGGGTCGCGAAGGCTGACGACCTGGAGCCCGGCGCAGAACCAGACCACGAAGGCCAGGTCGTCGTCTTCGATCACTTCGTTCATGTTGTGAGCGCCGAAAACCGCGGGCTGCTTCGCGAACATCGCCGCCGGCTGGGGGATGTAGGTGGCGATGGGGATCGGGTTGGTCTCCTGGCGGATGTCCACCACCCACACGAACTGGGAGCGCTCCGAGTTGCGCACGCCATCCAGCCGGGCGCCCTCGTGCCCCTCGAAGTACCCCTCGTCGGTGACCACGGCGATGCCGTGGCGCGGCACCGGCACCACCGTGTGGGTGTGCCCGAAGTAGGGCGGGCTCCAGTCCAGCCGGCTGATCATCTTGAGGCGGCGGAGGTCCGTGGCGTCCAGGATGATCATTCCTGCGTCCCAGTACCCCAGGTAGATCCGGTTGTTGATGCGGATGGGCGGCCCGTGGGCAATGAAGACTTCCCCGGGCTTCTCCGTGGAGACCTCGCCGGCGGCCTTGTGGGAGCCGGGGATCCCCCACTTGGAGATGATCTGCGGCCGCAGCGGATCGCGGAAGTCCACCAGCCACATGGGCCGGCCGTGGTACTCCTCGTCGCCCGTGGGCAGCAGCCCCAGCATCGTGTCGGGCTCGATGCGGAAGCGGTGCACGCCGATCCCACCCGTCACCAGCATCGTGAGGTACTTCGGGTTGCGCCGGTCCTTCACGTCGTAGATCCGCAGCCCCGGTGTGAAGTCGCTGCCCCGGTAGCCTTCCACGCGCTGGCTGTTGACGAAGAGGAGGTCGCCGACGATCTGCACCTTGTGGGAGTGGGTGTTGGGAGGCGTCCTGATCTGGCTCAGCACCTCGGGCTTGCGCGGATCGGAGACGTCCAGGATGGTGACGCCCTCGACGTGGTCGTCATCCTCGCCGACCGCAGCCACGTAGGCGTACCGTCCGTCCACCACCACCTGGCTGGCGGAGGTCCATCCACCCAGGTCGCTGTGCCCCACCAGGCGGGTGTTCCAGGCCTGGGCCTGGGGCGTGCTCAGATCAGGGTCCGGTGCTCCCATGCGTCACAGACCTCCTGGTCTCCGCTGTAGCGAGTTTGCCGGTTCAGGTCCTACTCTAAGAAGCGCGTTTTGTAAAAGTCATGCTTCATTCATGCGCAGGGCCGGCTCGGCCGAGCCCGAGCATCATCCGTGTTCCGGGACCCCGCACCGTTGCGGGTGCGCCGCGAAGTCGGTGCGCCGTGAGTCGGCGAGCGCGGTAGAGTGGTGCACCTTGCATAGACGTTGAACGTGCCGCGCGGTAGAACAGAACACCCTGCACGGAGTGGAAC
>JACQTN010000450.1 GCA_016210785.1 Armatimonadota bacterium | reverse complement strand
GCGTGGAACGTGCCGGTCGGGGGGAGGGTAAGACCCTTCCCCCGTCGGACACATCGTGAAGGGTGGAGTGGCGCAAAGACACTCCACCCAACCTTATCGGCTAGGAACGCGTCTCGGAAAACTCCTGCTTCGTTCATGCGCAGGACCAGCTCTGCTGAGTCCGAGCATCACCAGGGTGTAGGAACCCCCACTGTCGCGGGTGGGGGTCATGGGGGCGACGAAGAGTCGCCCCCGTCCGGAGACATCGTGAAGGGTGAAGTGGCGTAGAGCCACTTCACCCAACCCTACGGGCCAGCCCGCTCCATCCGCACCACCACATGCATCGTGCTCACGTGCGGCGCCAGATCCACGGGCTGCACCGCGGCGACCGCGTATCCCAGCGCCTGCAGCCGGCCCACGTCCCGCACCAACGTGGGCAGGGACCGTCCCACGTACACCACGCGCGCCACCCCGAGACCCGCCGTGGCGCGCAGGACCTCCGCGTCCGCCCCTTCGCCCGGCGGCTGCAGGATGGCCGCGTGGACGGGACCGCCGCGGCCCCCGATCTTGGCCAGCGCGCGGGCCGGATCGCGCGTGTAGAAGATGCAGCCTTCCGCGCCGTTGAGACGGACGGCGTCGCGGGCATCGTCCAGCAGGTCGGTCGGCACCACGGACAGCACGCGGGCGCCTCGCCGCGCCAGATGGAGCGCCGCCAGACCGCACCCCCCGTAGGGATCCACGGCGGTCTCGCCCGCCGCCAGCGCCGCCAGGTCCTCCACCGCCCCGAGCAGCCTGGGCAGCCCGAGCGGGCTGGCGGGCAGCGGCGTGGCGTGGGTCAGGCGCAGCCGGATGCCGGCCACCTCATCCAGCAGGTGCGGCCGCCCCCACAGCAGGTCGGCCCGCCGCCCCACCACCTCGCTGCCGCGCCCGCGCTGCGCGCTCTCCATCACGCTCTCCCTGTCCGGGACCGTGTCCAGCACCGCGCGCACGAAGGCATCGCGGTCCACCAGCGACCGGCGCGTGCCGAGCACCATCATCGCCTCGCCGGTGGCGAAGGCGGTGAGCGCCACCACGCCGCGGACGACGCCGCGGTCCGTGGCGGGGTCGTAGACCGGAAGCCCCAGACGGCGCACCGCCGCCCGGCACGCCGCCAGAATGCGCACGTTGGTGGGATGCTGCACGGGACACTCCACCACGTCGATGACGCGCCGGCCGCCCAGCGCGTGGAACCCCGCAACGGGAGTCCCCTCACGCGCCGCGAAGGTTGCCGCGAGGCGGTGGCGGTACTCCCACAGGGGCGGGCCGCCCAGCGCCGGCCGCACCAACTCCGGCGGCACCTTCAACTGTTCGTGGAGGACGGACCGGATGAGCGCCGCCTTGTAGTGCAACTGCGCCGGGTACGCCAGGTGCTGCCACTGGCACCCCCCGCAGCGGCCGAAGTGGTGGCAGGCGACGGGGGCGACATCGGGAGACTTGCGGAGGAGCGAGACGATCCGGGCCCGGGCCCGGTGCCGCTCCACCGCGATGACCTCGACCAGCGCCTCCTCGCCCGGGATGCCGTAGGCCGCGGCCACGACGGTGTTCCCGACGCGGGCCTCGGCCAGCCCGTCGCGGCCGAGCGCGTCGAAGCGGACCCTCAGCCGTCCGCCCGGGCGAAGGAGCGGAGGGCGTGCGGGCGAAGGGCTCCCTCTTGGGGGGCTACCCCTGGTCACGCAGTGACTCCCGCAGCAGCCGGTTCACCATCTCCGGGTTGGCGCGCCCCCGGGTCTTGCGCATCACCTGTCCCACCAGGAAGGTCAACGCCCTGTCCTTGCCGCCGCGGAAGTCCGCGGCCGGTCCCGGGTGCTCGCCGATCACTTCCTGGATGACCCCGCGCAGCATGGCCTCGTCGCTGATCTGCACCAGCCCGCGCTCCTCCACGATGCGAGAGGGATCCTTGCCGGTGGACAGCATCTCCTCGCCCACCTCCTTGGCCGAGCGGATGGAGAGCGTGCCGTCGTCCACCAGGCGCAGCAGGGCAGCGACCTGCGCGGGGGTGACCGCGAGGTCCTGGATCTCCTTGCCCTGGGCGTTGAGCCAGCCCAGGATCTCCGTGAGGAGCCAGTTGCTCACCGCCTTGGGCTTCGGGTGATGGGCCACGGTGGCTTCGAAGAAATCGGCCAGCACCTTCTCACTGGTGAGCACCTCCGCATCGTAGGCGGAGAGCCCGTGCGCGGTGATGAAGCGCTCCCGCCGCGCCTCCGGCAGCTCGGGCAGCCGGCGGCGCACGTCGGCGATCCAGTCCTCATCCACCGCCAGCGGCACCAGGTCGGGTTCCGGGAAGTACCGGTAGTCCTGCGCCTCCTCCTTCTCGCGGGAGGAGAAGGTGACGCCGCGCTGCTCGTCCCAGTGGCGCGTCTCCTGGATCACCTGGCCGCCGTCGGCCAGGACGCGGCGCTGCCGCTCCACCTCAAACGCCAGCGCCCGCTCCACAGAGCGCAAGGAGTTCATGTTCTTGACCTCGGTGCGGATGCCCAGCGGTTCCCCCGGCCGGCGCAGCGAGACGTTGGCATCGCAGCGAAACGTGCCTTCCTCCATGCGGCCGGTGCTGACCTCGATGTACTGCAGCAGCGTCCGCAGCCGCCCCAGGAATATCCGGGCCTCCTCCGGCGAGCGCAGGTCGGGGTCGGTGACAACCTCCATGAGCGGCACGCCGCCGCGGTTGTAGTCCACGAGCGCGTAGCCGCTCACATAACCGCTCTCGTCCTCTAACGCTTCGTGCACCAGTTTGCCTGTGTCCTCCTCCAGGTGCACGCGCCGGATGCCCACCACGCGCTCCATACCGTCCACGGGGATGATGAGCCGGCCGCCCGTCCCCAGCGGCGGGTGGTCCCTGTACTGGTACTGCGAGATCTGGTAATTCTTAGGCAGGTCGGGATAGTAGTAGTTCTTGCGGTGGTACTGGCTGCGGGGCTGGGCGCGGCACTCCAGCGCCAGCGCCGTGCGCAGCCCCAGTTCCACGGCGCGCCGGTTGATGACGGGCAGCGACCCGGGCAGCCCCAGGCACACGGGACAGGTCTGGGTGTTTGGCGGCGCCCCGAACTTGGTGGAGCACCCGCAGAACATCTTGCTCTGCGTCATGAGCTGGACGTGGATCTCCAGCCCGATGACGATTTCAAACTGGACGGCGGTCTCGCCTGCCATCAAGGCTCTCCACGCGCACCCCCTCTCCCGTCGGGGAGAGGGCGGGGGTGAGGGGGGCCGAGCGCTTCGACGATGCAATCGAGCACTCCCGAGGCGTTCGTCAGGACTTCATTGTCCCAAAATCGTAACACTCGGTACCCAAGCTTGGCCAGATAGGCCGTCCGATGACTATCGGCTTCTGCCTGCTCGGCATGCTGGCCTCCGTCGATTTCTATGACCAGCTTCTGCTCCATGCAGCAGAAATCTACGATGTACGGGCCAACGGGAAACTGGCGGCGAAACTTCGCATGCTCTAATCTCCGCGACCGGAGGCAGGACCACAGCATCCGTTCGGCATCCGTCTGCTCGCGGCGCATGCGTCGGGCATGGTGCTGTAAGCCTGGCAGACTGGAAGGCACGTTCAACCCTCACCCCAACCCTCTCCCAGAGGGAGAGGGAGTTATCTATAGCGGCGGCCGCGCCCGGTGATGCTCCGTCGTCTGCTCGTACGCGTACGCCGCCCGCAGCACCGTCGCCTCGTCAAACGGCCGGCCTACCAGTTGCAGCCCCACGGGCAGGCTGGCGGCCAGGCCGCAGGAGATGGAGATCCCGGGGTTGCCGGCCAGGTTCACCGGGATCGTGTAGATGTCGGACAGGTACATCTGCAGCGGGTCATCCACCTTCTCTCCGATCCGGAACGCCACGCTGGGCGACACCGGCATCAGCAACAGGTCCACCTTCTCCAGCGCGTGCTCAAAGTCGCGCCGCACCAGCGTGCGCACCCGCTGCGCCTTCAGGTAGAACGCGTCGTAGTATCCCGCGCTCAGCGCGTAGGTGCCCAGCATGATGCGCCGCTTCACCTCTGCGCCAAACCCCTGGGCGCGGGTGCGGGCGTACATGGTGATCAGGTCGTCCGTCTCCATCCGCGGCCCGTACTGGACGCCGTCGTAGCGGGCCAGGTTGCTGCTGCACTCCGCGGGCGCGATCAGGTAGTATGTCGGCAGGGCGTGCTCCAGGTGCGGCAGCGACACCTCCTCCACGCGGGCGCCCAGCGATTCCATGTGCCGGGCCGCCGCCAGCACCGCGTCCCGCACGCCCCGCTCCAGTCCCTCGCCGAATGTCTCGCGCGGCAGCCCCAGCCGCATCCCGCGCACGTCTGGTGTAAGCCCGCCGGCGAAATCCGGGCACGGGATGCTCGCGGAGGTGGAGTCTCGGGGATCGTGGCCGGCGATGGCGTCAAGCAGCAGCGCGCAGTCGGCGACGTCGCGGCTAAAGGGACCGATCTGATCCAGCGACGACGCGAACGCGATCAAGCCATATCGCGAGACGCGGCCGTAAGTCGGCTTGAGCCCCACCACCCCGCACAGCGCGGCCGGCTGCCGGATGGACCCGCCGGTGTCGCTGCCCAGCGCCAGCGGCGCCTCCCCGGCGGCCACCGCCGCGGCCGAGCCGCCGCTCGACCCGCCGGGCACGCGGTCCAGGTCCCACGGGTTGTGCGTGGGGCCGAACGCCGAGTTCTCGGTGGACGACCCCATGGCGAACTCGTCCAGGTTCGTCTTGCCGAGGATGACCGCGCCCGCGGCGCGCAGGCGCTCGATGACCGTGGCGTCGTAGGGCGGCCGCCACTGTCCCAGGATGCGCGACCCGGCGGTGGTGGGCAGGCCGCACGTACACATGTTGTCCTTGATGGCCACCGGGACGCCGGCCAGGGGAGGCAAGCCGTCGCCGCCGGAGGACGCCGCGTAGACCGCGTCCCACCGTCGAGCCTCCGCCAGCGCGCCCTCGCGGTCCACGTGCAGGAAGGCGTGCAGCCGGCCGTCCACCTGATCGATGCGGCGCAGGCAGGCCTCCACCGCCTCCGACGGCCGCAGTGCGCCGCCGCGGAAACGGTCGCGCAGCGCGTGGGCGGTGAGGGTGAAGATCTCGTCGCTCATCGGTGGTTAGCCGGGAGATCGCCCGCGGCGCGTCGGCGCCGCATCAATCGGGAAGAATGACCCGCGGGACTTTGAAGTATCCGTCCTCCTGCTCGCGCGCCTCCGCCAGCACGACCTCGCGCGGCAGCGACGGCGTCACCTGGTCTTCGCGCAGCACGTTGGTCATGGGCAGCACGTGGGAGGTCGGCTCGACCCCGGAGGTGTCGAGGGCGTCCAGCGCGGCCACGTGCTCCAGGATGCGGCCCAGTTGCTCGGCGAAGCGGCGGCGCTCCTCGTCCGAGAGTTCCAGGCGGGCCAGCCGGGCCACGTGGTCTACCTGGCTCAGGTCCATCCGGTGGGGCATGGCGCACCGTCCCCCAGGGCGCGGCATGATGTACTTGCTTTATACTGCACCGGGGAGCCGCGGGTCAAGGATGGAGGAAGCGTCTCATCCGCAGATCCGCGGGCGAGCATGGGGTCTTACACCGCACCCCGGAGCCGCGGATCAAGGATGTCGCGAAACGCGTCACCCAGCAGGTTCCATCCCAGGACGTACAGGAAGATCGCCGCGGACGGGAACACGATCGTGTACCAGAACTTGAAGGGCGCGCCCACCGTGCCGATGATCCAGTTGCGGGAGAGGCTGATCAACTGCCCCCAGTCCGCGTAGCCTACCGGCGCGCCCAGGCCCAGGAAGCTGAGGGCGGCCGCCGTGATCACCACCAGCGCCATGTCAAAGGACGCCACCACCAGCACGGGATAGATGCTGTTGGGCAGCACATGGCGCGCGATGATCTTCACGTCGCGCACACCCATGGCCCGCGCGGCCTCCACGAACTGCCGCTCCCGCACCGAGAGCACCTCGCCCCGCAGCAGGCGCGAGTACCCGGGCCAGGACACCAGGACCAGGGCGATCATCACCTTCTCCAGACCCTGCCCCAGGATGGCGACGATGACCACGGCCAGCACCAGGCCGGGGAAGGCCAGGAAGATGTCCACGACGCGCATGAGCGCCTCGTCCACCGCGCCGCCGTAGTAGCCCGAGATCCCGCCCAGCACGATGCCTATCAGCACCGTGCTCGCCACCACGGTGAGGCCCACGCGGAACGCCGTTCGCGTGCCCCACACCAGACCGTAGAAGATGTCGAACTGCTGCTCCGTCGTCCCGAAGAGATGACCTGGGGACGGCGGCTGCGGGTCGGGGCTGTACCCTTCGTGGGGGATGAAGTAAGGGTTGCGCGCGTTCTCCGGCGGCCGGGCGATGACCGGGGCGAAGATCGCGACCGCCACGAAGAACAGGATGATCCCCGCCCCCAGCAGCGACAGCGGGTTGCGGCGCAGCCGGCGCACGAACCACCCCAGCCCGGTGGTGGTCACCGTGGGCGGTGACGCCGGTCTTCGCAGCGCGCCGACCGCGTTTGCCATCGGCAACCCCCTCACCCTACCCCCGCGCTCCTAGGAGTCGGTCTTGGAAATGTCATGCACAGGGCCGGCTTCCCACGATGTGTCGGTATCGGCGCCGCGAGTTGCACAGCGCACGATTGGACTCGCGCCGCCGAGCCCCAGCATCATCTATGCTTCGGAACCCCCACCGTAGCCGGTGCGCCGTGAGGCGGTGCGCCGTGAGTCCGGTGAGCGCGGTAGAGTG
>JACQTN010000465.1 GCA_016210785.1 Armatimonadota bacterium | reverse complement strand
GCGCGCGGCTGGGCCTCCCCGGCGCCCTCGCCGTACAGCTCCTCCTCGATGATCTCGTTGCACAGCTCGATGCACTCATCGCAGATGTAGACGCCGGGGCCGGCCACCAGCTTGCGGACCTGCTCCTGGGTCTTCCCGCAGAACGAGCACTTGAGGCGGTCCCGCTCGTCGCCGAATCGAAACATCCCGCGCCTCCCCATGGCCGCTCCTTCAGTCCCAGGCCCGCAGGCCTTCTCAGCCCCAGCTGCTTGGGCACTTCTCAGCGTCTGGGCTTGATGACCTCGTCGATCAGCCCGTACTCCCGCGCTTCGGTGGCGCTCATCCAGAAGTTGCGGTCGGTATCCCGTTCCAGACGCTCTCTCGGCTGACCGGTGTGGCGCGCCAGAATCTCGTCCAGGATCCGCCGCATGGCCAGGTACTCCTTGGCCTGGATGTCGATGTCCGCGGCCGTACCCTGGGCGCCGCCCCACGGCTGGTGGATCATGATCCGGGAATACGGCAATGCGGAGCGCTTGCCCTTGGCGCCCCCCGCCAGGATCACCGCGCCGGCGCTGGCGGCCAAACCCACGCAGATGGTGGCCACGGGAGGCCGGATGTACGGCATGGTGTCGTAGATGGCCAGACCCGCCGTGGCCGACCCGCCGGGGCTGTTGATGTACAGGTCGATCTGCTTGTCGGGGTCCTCGTACTCCAGGTAGAGCAACTGGGCGATCACCAGGTTGGCGATATCGTCGTCGATGGCGCCGCCGATGAAGACGATGCGCTCGCGCAGCAGGCGCGAGTAAATATCGTACGCCCGCTCGCCGCGGGCGGTCTGCTCGACGACAATGGGGACCAACGTCATGCCGGAGGCGCCTCCGAACCTTCGGATGCTGCCAGACCGGTGAGCCACTCCACCGTCTTCTGCCGGCGCAGCGTGGCGCGGATGCGGCCGATGCGGTCGTCCGCGGCCAACAGCCGGCGCACCTCGTCCACGCTCCGTCCTAACTCGCCGGCAAGTTTCTGGACCTCGTGTTCGATCTCCTGCTCCGTGGGCGCGACGCCCTCCCGCGTCGCCAGCGCGTCCAGCACCAGCAGCGTCTTCACGCGCCGTTCCGCGGTGGGGCGAAAGTCGTCCAGGAGGTCCTTCAGTTCCTTGCCCTGGGCGCGCAGGGCCGCCTCCAGGGTCAGCCCCTGCCGCCGCAGGCGCTCGGCCATGTCGTTGACCATGTGCAGCAGCTCGTGCTCCACCATGCTGTCGGGGAGATCCACGGCGCTCTGCTCCAGCAGTGCCGTGACCAACCGCTCCTGGTGGTCGCGGCGGGCGCGCTCCTGCGCGTCGGCCTGCAGGCGCTCCCGCACCCGCGTCTTCAGATCGTCCAGGGTTGCCGCCTGCGCCACGGTCTTGGCAAACTCGTCGTCCAGCGTCGGCAACTCCTTGCGCTTGTGGTCCACTACCGACACCGTGACCGGCGCGGTCCCCTCCCCTGCCCTGGCGGCCACGGTCCGGCGCTCGCCGGTGCGGGCGCCCACCAGCGCCTCCTCCGCCTCCGTGCCCAGCAGCCCGCCGCCGATCTCCACCATCATCTCCGCCCCGGGCGCAAACCGCTCCGGCTGCTCTGACTCCTCCACCCGGAGGAGCAGGAAGGCCCCGCGCCCGGCCGGCGCATCACCCGCCGAGGCCAGCGTTCCGTGACGCGCCCGCAGGTCGTCCAGGACGCGTGCCACGTCTTCGTCGGTCACCGTCGCGCTTTCCCGGGGAACCTGGATGCCGCGGTAGTCGCCCAGGGTAACCTCCGGGCGCACCTCCACCTGCGCCACGAAGCGCAGCGGCTGTCCTTCCTCCAGGGTGACCTGCTCGAACTCGGGGCTGCTGATGGGCGCGATGCCCGACTGCTCCACGGCACGGGCGTACGCCTCCGGCACGGCCACGCGGCGGGCCTCTTCGATAAGGGCCTCCCGGCCCACGTACCGCTCCAGAATGGCGCGGGGAGCCTTGCCGCGGCGGAAGCCCGGGACCTCGACCTTTTGCACCAGGCGGGTGTAGGCGCGTCGCAGCGCGCGATCGACCTCATCAGGCGGCAGTTCCACTTCCAGGATCGCCCGGCTGCGTTCCGCCCGGCGTACGTCGACTCGCATCTGCCAGCCTCCTCAAACATCGATTCCTGGGTCCCCGCGAAATGCCCGTGCCATTTCCGCGGGTGGAACAGTGATGCCTCGATAGCACACGGTGTGCCACCGAGGCACCCCAGGACGTCGTCGTGCAGTGTCCGGTGGTGCGGGCGGAGGGACTCGAACCCTCATGGGCGACGAGACCCACCAGATCCTAAGTCTGGCGCCTGTACCAGTTCGGCTACGCCCGCAGGGTATCTCGGAGGGGGAGGGCGCCTCCCCTCCCCCTCCGAGACCATCCCCTCCCCTGATGCTGCCGCCATCGCTACCCCAGTGATGCTCGGACTCGGCCAGGCCGGTCCTGCGCATGATCAGCGCCACCACCTGGGATACGATACACCCACAAACAACATGGAGGGCCGTGAGGGACTCGAACCCCCAACCCGCTGGTTAAGAGCCAGCCGCTCTGCCAGTTGAGCTAACGGCCCGCCCACCGCATCATTATACTGGTTTCGTTCGCGAATGCAACAGGCCGGCACCGCGAGAACGCGGTGCCGGCCCGCAGTTTTCTATCCCGAAGTCCCGCGCAGCCCTGGCAACCTCTGGTGTCAGCGGATGACCGTGTTGCTCGGCGTGGTGGGTGGCGTGTAAATCCTCGAGCTGGCGTTGAAGGTCGGCGGCAATTTGTCGATCGCCACACGATTGTAGCGCACCGTCCCCGAGGCCCTGAGGATAATGCTCCCCTTCGACTGGAGCATCCCGTTGACCGTGTAGGGGAACTTGGCCGCGTCAAGCTTGATGCCCTTGTCGCCGCACCCATCGCCCCCGGTCTCACTGTCCGCGGCGCGGGCTGCGACCACCCCCGTGATCGTCAGCGGGCCCCCCGTACCCACGTTGTCCGCGCAGATGCTGCCGCCGGTCAGCAGCACGGGATCGGCGCCTCCCGCCAGAAGAGTGGTCGCGCCCGACTTAATCTTGAGACGACCCTTGACCTGCGATCCATCCAGCTTGTAGACGATGATCGAGCCGTTCAGCGTGAGCTGGCCCTGGTTGGGACCGGTCTTCTTGCCCTTGAGCTCCACCGTTGCGTCCTCGATGAAGAAGAGCCCGGTGAGGTTACCCCCGTTGGCATCCACGTAAGCCTCGAAGTCGTCGCCGGCTTTGCTGCCGCCGAAGTAGCACCCCACGTTAGCCCTGCAGTTGGGGTAGGTCCCGTAGCTCTGCGCCAGCGACCTGTACGCATCGAAGTTGTACGTGGGGAACGGGATGCTCCGGCCTTTCTCGAAACCCGAAGGGAAGGTGGTCCCGCTGATAGACACGCGCCCCTCCCACTTGACGAAGGCGTCCACGTCGATGCACGCCTTGTTCCCGCTGGCCCCGCAGGTGCTGGCTCCTTTGGGCGTCTCCAGCGCGCCCAGCACGTACACGCCATTTTGCTTGGTCGCCTTGACTTCGATGGCCGCCCGACTTGACGACGCGTCATACCGGGCATAGATGGCACCGAATCCCCCGAGCGGCGTCTCGGTCATGAGCACCCTGACCACGTCGTTGGCCCCCCCATGCTGCACCACCACGTCCTGCTCGGAGAAGACAGTGAAGCCGAAGGAGGCCGGCACAGTGAACACGCCCTGGTAGGCCGTGACCTCCTGCGGCAGGCCCTGAGCCAACAGCGCCATCCGGGCCACGTTAGGCAGCAGCCCCAGCGATGCCGCGGTGAACCGCCACCCCGCCTGCGGCCCTCGCCAGGCCGTCTGTGACGCTGAGCCCGCGGTCCCCGTGGAGGTGATGATCGCCTGGGACATGGTGACCCAATTGGCGGACACGGTAAACGAGCCTTCGCCATAACTCTTGGTGGCCGGGCCGGTCCACCCCGTGCTGCCCTTGATCTGGTTGATCGCATACGCCACACCAGCGTCGGCCAGGTAGCGCGCCGACTGCACGTAACGTCCGCTGCTGGAGACGGAGATCTCGCTCAGCGCGTACTCCGTCATGGCCACACCCATAGCGGTGAGGACCACCGCGATCACCAGCACAACCACCAGGGCCAGTCCCCTTTCGCCTCGGCGCGGTTGCATGGTTATCTCTCCCTCCTTTTCCTTCTTACTTCCTCAGATGCACCCTCGTGGAGAACGACCAGGTCTGACTCAACTGGCCCTCCGTCCCCTCCGCCGTGCGCGAGATCCCCATCGTCAGCCGCACCGCCCTGATCCACACGGTGGTGGTGTTGGCGGAGTGCGTGGTGGACGCGATGGTGCTGCTATCGAGAGTGATGGTTGTGCTCGTACAGTTGCCGCTCCCATCCTCATTGCAGGACGAGATGATCCGGTCCTTCTCGGTCGTCTCTCCGCTGCCCGACGAGGCCACCAGGTCAATCTTATCCCCCACTGTGAAGCCCGAAGCGCTGGCCACCGTGATGCTGGACGCTCCCTCCTCTGGCACGGCCACCGTGAGCGTGGTCTGCGTCGAAGCAAGACTCATGCTCGTGATGTTCTCCGCCATGATCTGTCCGTCGGTGCAGGTGGCGGTGGAGCAGGTCGAGGTCGCCGCCCGGCACAGACGATTGCGGCCGGTCCCGGACTCGTAAATGTAACAGAGGGAGACCGGATAGACCGCCTCACCCGCCACATGATTCGTCGACAGGTTCG
Organism: Armatimonadota bacterium; assembly: GCA_016210785.1. GTDB lineage: Bacteria > Sysuimicrobiota > Sysuimicrobiia > Sysuimicrobiales > JACQTN01 > JACQTN01. The sequence continues at coordinate 367 of JACQTN010000465.1, read as the reverse complement.
TGGTGAAGGTCACGCTGCTCCCCGAAACGGAACTCACCGTCTTGGTTTCTGCCTGGGCGTCGGTCCCCACCGTCAGCGAGTTGTTGACCGCCGCGCTGATGTCGACCGCATCGTCGACGGTGATCGTTGGCTGGCCCGAGGCCGCGGCGGCGGTCAGCTTCACGACCTGGTCAAGCTTGAGCCGGCACGTGGATGTGGACGCCGACGAGGCCGTGCAAGTGGTCGCCGAGGTGCCGCTGGCGTCATAGATGGCGTACCCGCTCGACCGCCGTCCTTCTCGGGTGATCCGCTCGATGGCCAGGCGCGGCTGCTGCTGGACCTCGAGCTGGCCTTGCACAATCAGGTGACCCCGGGTCAGGGCGACAAT
>JACQTN010000063.1 GCA_016210785.1 Armatimonadota bacterium | reverse complement strand
GGACTGCAGGCTGTACTGGTGTAGGTACTGGCCCACGGCGGGCATGAGACCGCGTTCTTCGGAGAGCGTGGTGCGCAGCCCCAGAATGGCCTCCCGGATGTCGGCGTAGACCTCCCGCGCCGCCTCCTCTAGCTGCTGCAGGTGCGTCTGCGCGCTCGCGCTCTCGCCGCGGTCCATATGCTCCTTGGCCGCCTGTACCTTGGTGTTGACGTAGCCCAGCACCTGTCCCAGCCCGTCGTGCATCTCGCGAGCGATCCGCTCGCGCTCCTCGGCCACGGCCCGGCTCACGGCCAGCTCCCGCTCGCGCTCCCCGAGCTGCCGCTGCATGCGATCGATGATCCCGAAGATGATCGTGGAGAAGATGAACGCCCCGATGGTGATGGCCACCAGCACCAGCAGCGTGCCGAGCCAGAGGTTCATGTTGGGGTAATGGTGGTGCCGTACGAATCAAACCCGGCCACGAACAGGGCGGGCCCCCACGTGGCCAGCCAGCGCAGTCCCCGGAGACGTGGCGATCTCACGGCCGATCACCCACTCGTACCAGGAATATCCGTAGTCCGGGCCTCCCGCCATCGGATGGAGAGTGGATTCTGGTCGCGGCAGGACCCGACGGATCCATCGGGTGTTACAATGACTCCGGCATGCCCGCCCGGCCTCGGGCCGCCTCGCGTGGCGGGCGCCCTCGCCGGCGTCGCGATGTGCCGGAGAGGAGAGGCGGCGCCTCAGGCGGTGAAGAGGATGAGGAAGCCCAGCGCCAGGGTGAGGAGACCCATCGCCGCCTTCATCGTGGCCTTGCGGTGGACGTAGGCGTGGCCCAGACGGTTGAGGACGAAGCGGCTGTTCACCGCGGCCAGGACCATGGCCAGCGGGGCGATGTACATCAGGTTGTACAGGACCAGGTAGCCCAGCCGGGTACCCAGCGGCTGGCGCGCGATGAGGGCCAGGATGCCCACGTAGATCGCGCCGCTGCACGGCACCGTACACAGCCCCACCAGCGCGCCCGCGACGAAGGTGCCGCCGGCCGTCGTCTTCTCGATGGACCGGCGCACCACGCCGTGCCAGCGAGCAGGCATCGCCAGCGTCCAGCCCACGCCGGGGAAGAGCATGTCCTTGAGCATCCAGAGGCCCAGGGCCACCACGGCCACGCCCATGATGCGCACGGCGAGATGCATGCGCACCAGGGGCGCCACCGCCGTCACGATCCCCAGGCCAAGCAGCAGGTACGTGAGAAACATGCCCAGCAGATAGGTGCCGCCGACCCGCCACAGGCGCGGCCGCGCCTCGGCCAGACCCACCCCGGCCAGGAGGATGGCCGCGAAGGAAAGCAGCACGCTGAAGGCGCACGGGTTCAGACCGTCGAGGAAGCCGCTGACGATCACGATGGGTAGCGTGACGGCGGTGCCCGTGTTCATCGTGGCTCCTGGGGCCGGGCCTCGGCGGGTCTACTCCTCCCGGGGCGCGAGAAGATCCCCCAGCCGGGCCGCCGCCTCCCGCCCGATCGAGGGGGGCACGTGGGAGTAGATGTCCAGGGTGCTCGGCCACGCGCGCATGGCCGAGCATCGTCTGGACCACTTTTGGATTCGTTCCGCTCCGCAGGTGCAGTGTGGCGGCGGTGTGTCGAAGGTCGTGCAGGCGGATGCGCGCCAGGCCGGCCCGCCGACCTCGCAGAGTTGCCGGCGGACGGGGAGGCCCACGTACTCTAGCCTATTTCTCCATCAGAACTTCAAGCCCGTCGGCGCACGCCCGGCTCACAGTATAGCTAGCCTTTTCCTCCCCGGGCATCTTATCCCAGCCCCCTTTTTCAATGAAGGCAGCTCTGTCCCAGGAATTTATCGCCTTCATTTCCTTCAGTCTCTCTTGATAGTTCGCGCTCTTCATAAATTGGGCGACGCAGATCGCCGCCCGAGTCGTCAAGACCGCCGCTTCGGCCCTCTGTTGGGAACTGCCCCTGGTTGTCCAACCTCCCCACGCGAAGCCGATGATTATCGTGATGATTGCCCCAAGAATCAGGCCCCAAACTCCAGACTTCACCTTCTCTGAAGCTTCTGGTTTCATTGCTCATCCCTCCCTGACGTGTGGCGACATCATCACTTCATAACCGGGATTTCCATTTGGGGTTCCCGCCTCGCCTTCAGTATACTACCTGACCACCTTCCCTTGGAAGGTCCCAGCCCGGGGGTCCTCAGAAGAGCCCATTCTGCTCCTCCCGAGAGCCTCAAAACCCGGAATGGCCGCGCTCGCAGGCTTGAGGTTTGATGAAGGTCTCGTCGCGCTCCACCGTGGCCGTGACCCCCGCGAGTTCGGTGATCCTGACCGCCGTCCCCGCCGGGATCGGCGTGCGGGCCGTCGCCCGCCACACCTCCCTGCCCACCCGGATCTGGCCGTAGGGATTGATCTCCTCGACGGCGATTCCCCTGCGGCCGATCAACTCCTCCGGGCCCCCCTTCACGGGAAGCCGCATCGCCCGGTAGACCGCGGCGTACACGCCCAGCGAGGCGAGCACCGTCACCCCGTACACGGCAGCGGCCACCGGCAGCGGCAGCACGCCAAAGAAGACAAGGCCCAGCAGGGGCATGGCCAGCAGGAGGTGGCACCACATCGCGATCCCCTCTCTTCGGATTCGGCGCCCCTTCATTGTGTGGAGAGATTCGTCCGCGGTGGTTAAGGTTTCTTTAAGACCAAAGAGACCGCGAGATGGGCGATTCCGATTGAGATGACGCCGGAGCGCAGGCGGAGAGTGGGTGATTTTGCCTACCGCGGTTTGCGCAGTTTCGCCGTGGTGAGATCGACGCGCGTGGCCGTACGATGACGGCGGGCTGGATCCAGACCCTCTTGACCGCCGCTGGATCACTGTTGGAGAAACGGGAGGGGTCCCACGTGATGAAGGGATGGCTCGCCGCGATTGCGGGCATCATCATCCTTGCCGCCGGCACGGCGGCGGCGTGGAGCGTCGTCCAGGGCGCGCGGGCGCAACCGCCGGATGGCGCGCTGGAAGCGAGCGGTCGCATCGAAGGCGAGGAGGTCCTCATCAACTCCAAGATCGGCGGCCGGGTGCAACAACTCCTGGTGCGCGAGGGCGACCGGGTGCGCCGCGGGCAACTGGTCGCGGTCCTCGGCTCGGACGAACTGGAAGCGAGAGTGCGGCAGGGTGGGGCGCAGGTCGAGGGGGCCCGGGCCCAGGTGAGCCGGGCGGCCAGCGAGGTGGAAGTGCTGGAGCGGCAGGTGGCCCAGGCCCAGGTGGGGGTGACTCTGGCCGCAGCCCGGGTACTGGCGCAGCAGCAACAGGCGCAGGCCGCCATGAATGCGGCGGTGGCCCGGCTCGCCCAGGCGCGCAAGGCCTCGACGATGGCACAGACCCAGATCCCCGCGGTGGTCGAGGAGGCCAGGGCCGCCCTCCGGGGCGCGGAGGCTGACCTGGCCCGGGCCAGGGCATTGCAAGAGGGAACCCGCCGCGACCTGTCGCGCCTTCAGGCACTCCACGCCGACGGCGCCATCGCGGCCGCCGATGTGGATGCCGGCCGTACCCGGTTCGAGGTGACCGCCGCCCAGGTGGAAGCGGCATCCGAGCAGGTGGGGCGCGCCCGGGCGGCGCTGGCGCGGGCACAGGCTGGCACCCTGGAAGTCCAGGTTCGCGAAGAGGAAGTCCGGGTGGCCGACGCGCAGGTCGAGGCGGCGCGCAGTCAGGTGGAGGCGGCGCGCGCGGCGTGGCTTGAAGTGACGGGGCGGCGGGAGCAGCAGCGCGCCGCCGAGCGCCAGGTGCAGGCCGCCCGCGCGAGCCTGGGAACCGTCCAGGCTCAACTTCAGGCGGCCATCGCCGCTCGCGACGAGCTGCAGACGGTGCTGGGGGAAGCCCGGGTCTCTGCCCCGACGTCGGGCGTCGTGACCAGCAAGATCGTCAACACCGGAGAAGTGGTGCAGGCCGGGACGCCGCTGGTGGCCGTCGTCGACCTGCAGGCGGTGTGGCTGAAGGTCTTCGTCCCCGAAGTCGACATCGGCCGGTTGCGCCTCGGCATGCTCGCCCGGGTCTACGTGGACGCCTTCCCCGGCCGGCCCTATCCCGCCCGGGTCGTCGAGATCAGCCAGCGCGCCGAGTTCACGCCCAAGGACGTCCAGACGCGGGAGGAGCGGGTGAAGCAGGTCTTCGCCGTGAAGCTCGCGGTCGACAACCCCGAGGGCGTGCTCAAGCCGGGCATGCCGGCCGACGCGCGCATCTTTTGGAAGGGAGACGTGCCGCGATGAGTGGCGGTGCGCCCCTGATCGAGATCTCCGGGCTGTCCAAGCGCTACCGGCGCGTAGAGGCCGTGGCCGATGTCTCCTTTGCGGTTGACCCCGGCGAGATCTTTGGGCTGCTGGGGCCGGACGGGGCGGGGAAGAGCACCATCGTCCAGGTGCTGGCCGGCGTGCTCCTCCCCAACCGGGGACGGGTGACCGTGGCCGGGATCGACGTCCTGCGCGACCCCGAGCGTGTGAAGACCCGCATCGGGTACATGCCGCAGGGCCTGGGGCTCAACCTCTACGACGACCTGACGGTGGAAGAGCACCTGCGCTTCTTCGCGGACCTGCGGGGCGTCACGGACGACCGATTTGTGGAGGCCCGCGCCGCGCTGCTCGACATCACCCGGCTGGCGCCGGCGGCGGACCGGCTGGCCCGGCACCTCTCGGGCGGCATGCGTC
>JACQTN010000062.1 GCA_016210785.1 Armatimonadota bacterium | reverse complement strand
CCTGGAGCCGACCCGGGAGGATAGCCCTGTGGGGCGGTTCCTGAGCCAGCGCGGCGAGGGCGTGCACCACGTGGCTATCGAGGTGCAAGACGTGGCGGCCATCCTGGCCCGCTCCCGGGCAGCGGGGTTCCGCCTGGTGGACGAGGCGCCGCGTTCCGGTGCGGGCGGGACGCGCGTGGCCTTCCTGCATCCCCGCAGCACGCAAGGGGTGCTCATCGAGTTCGTCGAGCGCACGCGCTGAGGCGTGGCGGTCCAGGCCCCACTATGCTACCTGGAACGCCTACACGCTGAGGCGTGCGCCGGCCCGCACCCGCCGCGGACTCGCGACTTTCTGCATTCCCCCCCCAGCGGCTTCCCACCCTGCGTCCGCCTACGCGGCCCCGCATGCGGCGGCTTGCATTGACGGAATTCTATGTGCTATAATGCCTGTGGTAAATAGACCCTATACATCTTTCTTCCCTCGCCAAGCACAAACCGCCGCGTTTTCCTGAAGTTGCCGAGACTTTGCCCTGGGAGGTGACCCGTGCCACCGAAGCGTCATAGCGCGCCGCGGCGCCTCCATGCGACGTACTTGCTGCTCATCCTCGTCTCCGGCCTGCTGGCCGGGATCGGCCTAGTCTTCCTGATTCACGCGGCGCGTGGGGACGTCGCCGTGCAGACGGCCGCCACGCCAGAGGAGCGGTCTTCCGGGCCGGCCTCTTTCGCAGGCCAGGTTGCCGCCCCCGCCTCCACCGTCCCTGCCGTCATGAGCCTCGCCGTCCGCCTCTCCGCCAGTTCCGTGCTGAGCCAGTTGAAGGTCGTGGCGCTGGCTGCCGACGGCCAGACCCGACAGGTGCTGGCCACGGGGGCGTCGGTGGCCGACGTCCTCGCCGAGCACAGAGTGCCACGGGGATCACTCGACCGGGTGACACCCTCGCCGGAGACCACGGCCTGGTCGGGCATGCAGGTGCGTGTGGTCAGGGTCCGCGAGGCGGAGGTGGTGGAGCAGGTCCCGGTGGCGCCGGGCGAGATCCGCCACACCGACCCGCAGCTGCCGTCCGGGACCGTCGTGGTGAAGGCCGAGGGACAACCTGGGCTAAAGGAGCGCCGCGTCCGGCGGGTCTACGCCGACAGCCGGCTCGAGAGCACCCGGGTGATGGGCGAGAAGGTCCTGCGGGCCGCCCAGCCGCGGCTGATCGGGGTGGGCACGCGGATGCAGGTCGCCTCCCGCGGGGAGTTCACCGGGCGGCCGACCCTGCTCATGGAGGCTACCGCTTACTACCCCGGCCCGCTGAACTACGGCGGTGGGGTCAACCACATCACCGCCATCGGCACGCGCGCCAGGCGGGGCGTGGTGGCGGTGGACCCGCGGGTCATCCCGCTCAAGAGCAGGCTCTTCATCGAAGGCTACGGCTTCGCCGTCGCTGAGGACACGGGCGGCTCCATCAAGGGGCAACGCATCGACCTGTGCTTCGATACTTACCGGGAGGCCATCAAGTTTGGCCGGCGACAGGTGCGCGTCTACATCCTGGAGCGGCCCGGCGACCCGCCCTATCGCCCGCAGGAGAAGGACAAGGTCGATCCCCGCTGATTCACGGCGGGCCGCCGCTCGACGGCTTCCCCTTCTGGCCGCCGCGAAAACTCCGGGTCCTGCGCCCGGAGTTTTCGCGTATGATGGGGAGAGCCGGATGACGCTGCGCTGAGGGGAGGAAGTGCCACGTGCGCGGGGATTCCGACGCGAGCGACGAGACACTGGCCACCCCGGCCGCGACGGCCCGGCTGCTGCGGGCGCACGGGCTGCGTCCCCGCCAGCACCGCGGCCAGCACTTCATGGTGAGCCGGCGCGCCCTGGACGCCGTCCTGGACGCGGCGGCGCTCGACCCCGGCGACGTGGTCCTGGAGGTCGGCGCCGGGCTGGGCACGCTCACCGCCGCGCTGGCACGCCGCGTCAGCGCCGTGGCGGCGGTGGAGGTGGACAGAGCCCTGATCCCGGTCCTGCGTGACACCGTCGGCCGGTTTCCCCACGTGCGCGTCGTGCTGGGAGACATCATGGACCTTGACCCGGCGGCGCTGCTGGAGGGGCTGCCGGCCGGACCGCGCAAGGTCGTGGCGAACCCGCCATACTATCTGGCGTCCTTGCTCATGGTGCGCCTGCTGGAGACTCCGCTCGGCCTCACGCGGCTGGTGCTCACGGTGCAGCGTGAGGTGGCCGAGCGCATCGTCGCCCCGCCCGGCGGCAGGGACTACGGTCTCCTCTCCGTGCTGGTGCAGTTTCGCGCCGCGGCCCGCATCGCCGGGCACCTTCCCCGCTCGGCGTTCTACCCTCCGCCCGAGGTCGAGTCGGCGGTGGTGACGATGGTCCCCCACGCGGCGCCGCCGGCCGTCGTGGAAGATGAGGCGGTCTTCCTGCGCGTGGTGCGGGCGGCGTTCGGACAGCGCCGCAAGACTCTGCGCAACGCGCTTCGCGCCGTCGACGCCACCATCACTGCGGAGCAGGTGGAGGCGGCGTGCCGCGCCGCCGGCGTCGATCCCGGCCGGCGCGGGGAAACGCTGTCGCTGGAGGAGTTCGCGGCGCTGGCCCGCGTCCTGGCCCCGCGACTCTCCCCACCCTCGACGGGTTGACGGCGGCCGGGCACGCCGCTTGCAAACCCAGTTTATCTACGTGGTGCCGGACTTTCAAAATCCCTCAGGCATCACCATGAGCAGGGCGCGCCGGGAGGCGGTGCTGGACCTGGCGGCCGAGCACGACACCTTTCTTGCACGGAGTGGAACGTGCCGGTCGGGGGCGCCGTGGGCACGGCGATGTCGGTGAGCGCGGTAGAATGAGGCGCCTCGCAGACACGTCGAACGTGCCGGCTAGCGCGAGTTGGCGTTGCCGTTGGCGCCGTCGCGTCCCAGCAGCACCACCAGATCCGCCGTGGGGTTGGGGCGCGCCCCGCGCCGCGCAGCCTGCGGTGACGTCTGCGGCATCTCCGTTACGACGCGGGCGCGGCCCAGCATGGCCGACAGCAGCCGTGCCGCCTCGGGCTTCCCGCCGCGGTCCACCACCGTGGTGGCGTCCACCGGTTCAGGGATCGTTCCCACGCGCGCGATCTTGAAACCCAGGCGCTCCAACCGCTGCGCGGTCTCCCGAGCCGGACGGGCAAGCGCGGCCGGGCCCAGGATCTCCACCGTGGCCTCGGCCAGCACGTCGGGATCCACGGCGTAGAACTCCTTCGCGATCAACTCGCGGATCTGCGGCCACTCCGGCTCCCAGTACCCGGGCGAGAACTTCCCGGGCAGCGTGTGGGTCGCGAAGTGGTCCTGGGGCAGCCGGACCAGGAACCATCCCAGGGCGCCGATCTCCTGCGGGGTGAGGTTGGTCTCCGTGTTCTCCGTCATGGCGCGGATCAGCGGGGCCGACCGGAACAGCGCCTCCCGCGTCCTGAGGCGCTCCAGGATGGCGCGCATCACCTTCTGCTGTCGCCCGACGCGGCCGATGTCGCCCAGCGCCTCGTGGCGGAAGCGGGCGTAGTCCATGGCCTGCTTGCCGTTGAGGCGCTGATAGCCCTTCTTGAGGTTAATGTTGATCCCGCCCCAGCGGTCCACGTAGCGCATGTCGCGCTCCACGTCGACGTCCACCCCGCCGAGCAGGTCGATCAGCTTGATGAACCCCTCGATCTTCATCTTGACGTAGAAGTCCACCGGCACCCCAAGGAGCTGCTCCACCGCGCGCACCGTGAGGTCGACGCCGCCGAAGGCGTGGGCGGCGTTCACCTTGGTGGTGCCCACGCCGGGGATCACGGCCCGCGTGTCGCGCGGGATGGAGACGAAGGTAGCACGGCGCCGCACTGGGTCGATGCTGGCCAGGATCAGGGTGTCGGCGCGGGAGACGGGCACCACGCGGTGCTTGGCATCGTAGGTGACGTCGGTCCCGATGTAGAGGATGGTGATCCGCCGCGTCAGGCGGAGCGGCCAGGCCACCGGCGTGCCCTGCTGGGGGCGTTCCGTCACCGTGTTCCCGGTCAGCATCCCGGCCGCCTTGAAGAAGGCCAGATACGCGCCGGCCAGGCCGCCCAACAGGAAGACGCAGACGAAGACGACCACCCACGACAGGGGAATCCGGGGACGCGGGGATGTTTCCGGCGGACGGGGACCCTCCGGAGGCCGAACAGTCGTCTGGGTGGAGGGCGGTTCAGGAAGCGCCATCGTGCACGCGGCCTCAGCGAAATGCTCCTACATTGTACGGCATGGCGTGGGGCTGTCAAGGAAAGCCGCGGGCGTGCCTCTGCTTCTCTTTTTGCAAGGCGTTCGCTGGGTTGGCAGTCTTCTACTACTTCTGTGCAAGGCGTTTCCCTGACTGAGCACCACCTACTCAGCTTCTAAGCGCCCACTCAGCTTCTGAGAGGATTTGCCTTGCCCGTGCATAAGTAAGGAGTCCGCCGGGTAATATCGTGTAGGTCCGCTGTGCTTCAGACGCGCAACGCCCGGACCGCGACGCGGGGCGTGGGCGGGATCCATCAGTTCCGGGCGGGGCGCTGGTGGAGGGCGAGGGGGGAGCCGCCGCGCAAGAGGGGATGATCTTTGAAGGAACTCCGCCTCAACGCCTACGCCAAGATCAATCTCACCCTGGACGTGCACCGCAGGCGCGAGGACGGCTATCACGAGATCGAGACCGTGCTGCACACCGTCGCCCTGCACGACACTGTGGTGTTGCGGGAGACGGGTCAGGGCATCTCGGTCAACTGTTCCGACCCCTCGCTGCCGCAGGACCAGCGGAACCTGGTCTACCGGACCGCGCAACTGCTCAAGGAGACGTTTAAGGTCGAACGGTCCGTTGAGATTGATCTCACCAAGCGCATCCCTGCCGCGGCCGGCATGGGCGGCGGCAGCTCCGACGCCGCCGTCACGCTGCTCGGCCTGGCCCAGATGTGGAAGCTGCGCCTGGACCGCCGCCAACTCCTGGACCTGGCCGCGCGCGTGGGCTCCGACGTGCCCTTCTTCCTCTTCGGGGGTGCGGCGCTGGCCCGCGGGCGCGGCGAGAAGCTGCAGCCGCTCAACCCGATGCCCGCCACCTGGATGGTCCTGGCCCGCCCGCCGCTGGAGGTCTCCACGCCCTGGGCGTACCGCAACCTGGACGTCTCGTCGCTGAGGCGGCGGCCGGAGACGGCCAAGATGGTGGGCGCGCTGGTGCGGGAGGATGTGGCCGCGGTGGGGCAGCTGGTGTGCAACGTGTTCGAGGATCTCATCGTCACCGCGCATTCGATCGTGGGCGAACTGCGCGACCGCATGCGGTCGCTGGGCGCGTTCGGCGCGGGCATGACGGGTACGGGGCCGACGGTGTTCGGGTTCGTGCCCAACGAGGCCGCGGCACGCTGGATCGCCGCTGAACTGAGCGCCGTCGACCGGGGCGTCGACACCATGGTGACCCGCACCTTTGCCGAGGCTCGATGACCTCCGGAGCGCGGCCGGCGGGCGAGGCGACCGACCGCGGGCTTTGCCCGGCCGACGCCATCGTCCTGGCCGGCGGAGGGCCGGAGCCTGCGCTGGACCCCACCGTTGCCAACAAGGCGTTGATCCCCATCGCCGGCCGCTCCATGATCGCCTACGTGCTGGACGCGCTGCGCGGCGCGCGGGGTGTCGGAAAGATTGCCGTCGTCGGGCCCGAGTCCCTGCCCCCGGACGTGGCCTCCCGCGCGGACGTGTCTCTCCCCGCCCGCGGCTCCATGCTGGACAGCCTGGCCCGCGGCGTGGAGGCGCTCGCGCCCCGGGCTCACGTCTTGGCCGTGGCCGCGGACCTGCCACTGCTGTCCTCGGCCGCCGTGGATGCGTTCCTGGACGCCTGCGCGGGCCGGGACGCGGGCATCTACTACAGCATCGTGCCACGCGAGGTCACCGAGCAGCGTTACCCGGGCGTGCGCAAGACCTACGTGCGCATGGTCGAGGGTACCTTCTGCGGGGGCGGGCTCATCCTGTTCGCGCCGGCGGTGGTGGAGCGGCTCCGCCCGCTGGTGGCGCGGGCCGTCGCGGCGCGCAAGCGGCCGTGGCAGCTGGCGCAGATGCTGGGCGTGGGCACGCTGGTGAAGCTGGCGCTGGGGCGGCTGAGCGTCGTCGAGGCCGAGGCGCGGGCCAGCGCGCTGGCGGGCATCACGACGCGGGCGGTGATTGTCCCCCACCCGGAGATCGCGCTGGACGTGGACGGGAGCCACCCCGAGACCCTGGCGCTGGCCCGGGAGGTTCTGGCCCGGCGCTGAGCGCTGAGAAAATGAAGCGGACTCCGCGCGTCCCGTCCCCCGCATGGGTTCTCCGCCTCATGGCGTCGAAGGGTCCGTCCTGAACTGGTCGAAGGGCCTGCTGGCCGCGCGTCGAACAGGTGGTGGGGCGCAATTTTGATACCTGGGAGGCCATGCGCGCGTACCATGCCGGCGGTGGGAGCGAAAACCATGGGACGGTTGCGCCGCGGTGAGCGGATGGTCGTGATGGCTCAGACCCTGACGGCCCAACCCTACAAGGTGTGGCCGCTGGGGGCCTTCATGGAGAAGCTGGGCGCGGCCAAGTCCACCATCAGCGAGGACCTGACCTTCATGAAGGCCGTCTTCGAGCGGTTCCACCTGGGCCGGGTGGAGACGCTGGCGGGCGCGGCCGGCGGCGTGCGCTTCCTCCCTCACTACACCCGCGAGCAGATCCGCGACCTGGTGGAGGACCTGTGCCGGCGGCTGCGCGATCCCGGCCGCATCCTCCCCGGCGGCTTTCTTTACACGACCGACCTGATCTCCACGCCGCAGCTGGCCGCGCAGATCGGGGAGACCTTCGCCACCTTCTTCGCCGACCGGCGCCCCGACATCGTCCTCTCCATGGAGGTGAAGGGCATCCCGCTGGCCCTGATGACCGCGCGGGCCTTCGACGTGCCGCTGGTCACCATCCGGCGCGAAGGCCGCGTCACGGAAGGGCCGTCGGTGAGCGTCAACTACGTGTCGGGATCCTCCCGCATGGTGCAGGCCATGACCCTGCCGCTGCGCGCCATCCCGGAGGGCGCCCGCGTGCTGTTCATCGACGACTTCATTCGCGGTGGCGGCACTGCCCGCGGCGTGTATGATCTGATGCGGGAGTTCCGCGCCGAGGTGGTGGGCATCGGCGTCTTCGTCGAGAGCCCCACGCCTCGCGAGAAGCTGGTGGACAACTACATCTCACTGATCGTGTACGAGGGCATGGACGAGGTGCAGGGCAGGGTGCTGGTCTCGCCCAGCCGGTGGATCGCGTAGAGAAGCCTGTCCGGGAAAGGTGCTCCCGGGCCTGACTCCCCCCTCACCCTACCCTCTCCCCCGGCGGGAGAGGGGTGAGAGGTATGTTGTGGAAAGGAGACTTCGTGCCTACCGTTGCCGCCATCATCGCCGCCGCCGGCGTCGGCACCCGCATGGGGACCGCGGACGCGAAGCAGTTCCTGCCGCTGCGGGGCCGCCCCATGCTGGTGCACACGCTGGACGCGTTCGAACGCTGCTCCGCCGTCGACGAGGTGTGCCTGGTGGTGCGGGAGCAGGAGATTGCCCGCGTCCGGCGCCTGGTCGCCCACCACGGTCTGCGGAAGGTGACGCGGGTGGTACCAGGCGGGGAGGTGCGGCAGGACTCGGTGTACAACGGGCTGCTGGCGCTGGAAGGGGCCGAGATCGTCATCGTCCACGACGGCGTGCGCCCGCTGGTGACCCCGGAGGCCGTGGCCGCGACCGTGCAGGCGGCCGTGGAGGCCGGCGCCGCCATCCTGGCTACCAAAGTGACCGATACCATCAAGGCCGCGGATGACGGCGTGGTGATGCAGACCGTGGACCGTGCGACGCTGTGGGCAGCTCAGACCCCGCAGGCGTTCCGGTACGCGCTGCTCCGCACGGCCCACGAGCGGGCTCGCGATGCGGGCGTGGTCGGAACCGACGACGCGACGCTGGTGGAGCGCCTGGGACAACCCGTGCGCATCGTGCCCGGGCCGCCGGAGAACCTCAAGATCGCCACGCCCGCCGACCTGGAGCTGGCAGAGGCCATCCTCAGCCGTCGGCGCGCCGCGGAGTCCACGATGAGCTGGTAGGCGCGCCGCCGCCGGGCCCGGTTCGATGGTGGGCGCGCCTCGCATCGGCTTCGGGTATGACGTGCACCGCCTGGTCAGCGGGCGCCGCCTGGTGCTGGGCGGTGTGGAGATTCCTTTTCACCTGGGGCTTGAGGGACACTCCGACGCCGACGCCCTGCTGCACGCCATCGCGGACGCGCTGCTGGGCGCCCTGGGCGAGGGAGACATCGGCCGGCACTTCCCGCCGGGCGACGCGCGCTACAAGGATATGGCCAGCACGCGCCTGCTGGCCGACGTGGCCGCCCGGGCCGCCGTCCGGGGCCTTCGCGTCGGCAACGTGGATGCGACCGTCATCGCGGAGGCGCCGGCGCTGGCGCCGTACATCCCTGCCATGTGCGACGCTGTCGGGCGGATCCTGGGGATCGACGCGTCGCGCGTGAACATCAAGGCCACGACCCACGAGGGCCTGGGCGCGCTGGGGCGCGGGGAGGGCGTGGCGGCGTACGCGGTGCTGGTGCTGGTGTCCGCGGCATCCGGCGCGTGAGGAACATCTGGCATAGTAAACGTCTGGGGCTCGGACGAACCGGGCCGCGCTTGCGGTGAGGCCTGAGATTTCATGCAGCGAGTCGCCATCCTCGGCTCCACGGGTTCCATTGGGCGCGCCACGCTCGACGTGATCGCCGGCTCACCGGACGGTCTGCGCGTGACGGCCCTGGCCGCCCGTCGCGACGTGGACCTGCTCGCCGAGCAGGCGCGGCGCTTCGCGCCGTCGCTGGTCGTGATCGCCGACGAAGAGGACGTGCCCGCCTTGCGCGCTGCGGTGCCGGCCGCCACCCTGGTCCTGGGCGGGCCGGGAGCGCTGGAGGAAGCGGCGGTCCATCCCGACGTCGATGTGGTCGTCGTCGCCGTCGTGGGCATCGCCGGTCTGGCGCCCACCCTGGCAGCGGCGCGCGCCGGCAAGCGCATCGCCCTGGCCACCAAGGAGGCGCTGGTGGCGGGCGGCGGGCTCGTCATGGATGCCGTGGCGCGGGACGGCGCGTCGCTGGTGCCGCTGGACAGCGAGCACAACGCGCTCTTCCAGTGCCTGATCGGCGAAGAGCCCGGTACCGTGAGCCGGCTCGTGCTGACCGCCTCGGGCGGGCCGTTCCTGCGGCGGCCGCTCGTCAGCCTGGCCCACGTGACCCCGGAAGAGGCGCTGGCGCATCCCGTGTGGCGCATGGGCCCGCGCATCACCGTTGACTCCGCCACGATGATGAACAAGGGATTCGAGATCATCGAGGCATCGTGGCTGTTCGGGGTGCCCGCCTCGTCCGTCGATGTGCTCATCCACCCCCAGGCCGTGGTGCACGCGCTGGTGGAGTTCGTGGACGGGTCGGTGAAGACGCTGCTGGCACCGCCCGACATGCGCCTGGTGATCCACCAGGCGTTGCACCACCCGCGCCGGCAGCCGGCAGGCTTCGCCCGCATGACCTGGCACAATCTCCCGCCGCTCACGTTCGAGCCGCCCGACTGCGAGCGCTTCCCCTGCCTGGACCTGGTGCGGGACGCCGCCGCGTGCGGCGGCACCATGCCGGCGGCGGTCAACGCCGCCGACGAGATCGCCGTGGATTGGTTCCTCTCGGGCGCCCTCCGCTTCTCCGACATTCCGCGGCTCATCCGCCGGGTCATGGACGGCCACCGCGCGGTGTCCACCCCGGTTCTGGAGGACATCTTGGAGGCGGACCGCTGGGCCAGGGTTGAGGCGCTGCGGCTGGCCGCGGTGCTGCCGGTCCCCCACCCCATGACCGGGGCTTGACTCGCCCGTCCCCCTCCTGCCATAATGTGTTCGTGTCTGAATGAGCGTTCATTCATTTGAACCTGACGGAGATTCAGCTCCGTGGGACGGCTGACAGCCCAGGCGAAGAGCGAGCTGGTGGAGACCCGGCGGCGCCAGATCCTTGAGGCCGCCGCGGAGGTCTTCTCCGCCAGGGGATACCACGACGCGACGATGCGGGAGGTGGCGGCCGCCGCGGGGCTCGCCCAGGGGACGCTCTACCTGTATTTCCCTGGGAAGCGTGAGCTGCTGCTGGCCGTCTGGGATCACCTGGTGATCCGCTCGCTCGCACCCCTGCTGGAACAAGCGGGCCCGGCCGACCTGGCGGAGTTCTTCAAAACCGTCCTCCGCAACCGCCTGCAGATACTCGAGCAGTACGCACCGCTGATGCGGCTGGTCTACCACATCGCCGATCACGACGAGACGTTCCGCGCTGCCCTCATCGATCGGCTGGAACAGATGCACGACGTGGCGGAGACGTGCATCCGGCGCGGCATCCAGGAGGGCGCGATTCGCCCCGTGGAGCCCAGGATCGCCGCGCGGATGTTCAGCAGCGTCATCGTGGGATATCTGTTCACGCAGCAGTTCTTCGATGCCGCCAACTGGCCCTACGGTGTGGACCGGGTGGCGGACGAGATGGGAAGAGTGCTGGCCTTCGGCGTAGTCCCCCGGGCGGCGACGGATCTGGACGGCGCGGCGGCTCCGGACCCTCGGCGGGCGCGTGAACGGCAGGACGGGAGAAGAGGTGGGGAGCGTGTTTAGACGACATCTTCTGGCGGTCGGTCTCATCGCGAGTCTGCTGCTCGCCGCGGTATCCGGGCCGGCGCACGCACAGGCGCCCGCCCAGCCGCCGTCTCCGGCGCAGGCCATCACGCTGATCGACGCGGTGACCCGCGCGCTGCAGCAGAACCTCCAGTTGCAGGTTGCGGCCTACGAGGTGACCA
Organism: Armatimonadota bacterium; assembly: GCA_016210785.1. GTDB lineage: Bacteria > Sysuimicrobiota > Sysuimicrobiia > Sysuimicrobiales > JACQTN01 > JACQTN01. The sequence goes on along the minus strand of JACQTN010000062.1, from coordinate 5,560 downwards.
TCGCCCGCCAGGTCCTGGAGCAGGCGCGCGCGGGGAAATCGGGGCAGGCCAGCCTGGTGACCAGCTACACCCGCACCAACGAGAAGAGTACGACGATCATCGTCAGCGGCACGACCGTCACCATCCCCACGCCGCCGGAGTCCTACGTGGCCAGGATCTCCATGCAGTACCCGCTGTACACGGGCGGCCGGCTAGAGGCACAGATCGCCCTGGCAGAGGCGAGCCTGCGCGGCGCCGAGGCCACGCTGGAGCGCACGCGGCAGACCATCGTGCTGGCCACCAGGCAGGCGTACTACCAGCTGCTGCTGGCGCGGGCGCAGGAGGGGACGACCCAGCGCCTCCTGGCCCAGGCCGAAGGCAACCTGTCCGCGGCGCTGGCGCGGGTTCAGGCCGGCACAGCGCCGCGGTTTGATGCGCTGCAGGCAGACGTCAGCGTGGCGGCGGCGCGCCAGCAGGTGGTGCGATCGCAGACCGCGGTGGCGCTGGCGCGGCAGAGTCTGGCCGCCCTGCTCAACCTGCCGCTGGACGCGTCGCTGGAGCCGCAGGAGACGCTGAGGGTCGTGCCGGTGCGCGCCGACCTGCAGAGCCTGCTGGATCAGGCGCTGCGCGCGCGGCCGGAGCTTGTCGAGCTGCAGGCGCGGGTCGCCGCGGCGGCCGCCGCGCGCGACGTGGCGGCGAGCGGCGGCCGCCCCACCGTGGCGGTCGCGGCGGGGCCAGATCTGATCGGCGCCAGCGCGGGCAGCCTGTCCTTCGGCTGGAGCGTCAACCTGGCCCTCACCCTCAACGTCTTCGATGGCGGCATCACCGCCGCGCGGGTCAAGGAGACGGAAGCGCGGCTGGAACAGCTGCGCGCCAGCGAGGCGCAACTGCGCCAGTCCATCGCCCTGGAGGTGCGCCAGGGATGGCTGTCGCTGCGGGCCGCGGAGGCGGAGTTGGAGGCGTCGACCCGCGGCGTGGAGCAGGCACAGGAGGCGCTGCGGCTGGCCAACGTCCGCTACGGCGCGGGCGTGACCACGAACTTGGAAGTGCTCTCCCAGCAGTCGGCGCTCAGCCAGGCGGAGTCCAACCACACGCTGGCGCTGTTCAACTACAACCTGGCCGTGGCCCAGATCGAGCGCGCGACCGGTACCCCGGCCCGCTAGCGGCCGGCCGGAACAACGTGGAGGATTCCATGACCATCAGATCCGACGACCGGGGTACCCGGATCGACACCGAGGCGCAGGCGGCGATGCCTGCACGGACCGGGCGCCCGCGGGTGCTGGTGATCGGGCTCGTGATCGCGGCGCTGGTGGCGGGCACCGTGGGGGTGCGCGCCATGCGCCGCCCGGGGCCGGCGTCGAGCACCACGCCTGCGGCGCAACCGCAGAGGGAGGAGCCTGCCGCGGTGCTGGTGGTGGCCGCGGCGCGCGCCGACATGATCACGCACGTGCCTGCCACCGGCACCGTGACCGCCCTGCGCGAGTCGAAGCTCGCCTCCAAGATCAGCGGGCGTGTGGCCGTGGTGCTGGTCCGCGAGGGCGACCAGGTGCGGCCTGGACAGGCGTTGCTGCGGCTGGATACGAGCGACCTGGTAGCGCAGGAGGCGGCGGCGGCGAGCGCCGATCTGCGAGGCGCGCGCGCGCGGCTGGAGCAGTTGCTGGCGGGCGCGCGGCCGGAGGAGCGCCGCATGGCCGCGGACCACGCCGCGCAGGCCGCGCCCGCTATGGCGGCCGCGCGCGCCCGGCTGCGGGCGCTGGAGATCGGCGCGCGGCCGCAAGAGCGCGAGGAGATCGCCAACGCGGTGGCCCAGGCGAAGACCACCCTGGAGTGGGCGCAGCTCGACTACAACCGGATCCGCGACCTCTACCAACAGGGCGCCGTGTCCAAAGCGCAGCTCGACTTCGCGGAGGTTCAGCTCCGCCAGGCGCAGGCCGCCTACGACACGGCCCGGCAGCGGCAGAGCCTGGTGAATGAGGGGCCGCGCGCGGAGGAGATCCAGGCGGCGCGCGCGGCGGTCGCCCAGGCCGGGGCCGCGCACGACGCCGCGCAGCAGCAGCTTCGCCTGGTCAATCTCGGCCCGCGGTCCGAGGAGATCGAGGCGGCGCGGGCCCTGGTGGCGCGGGCCGAGGCGGCGCTGGCCGCCGCGCGCCTCCGCATCCAGGACGCCACGCTCACGGCGCCCTTCGCGGGGACCATCGTGCAGCGAATGGTGGAACCTGGCGAGTCGGCGTCCCCGACTTCGCCGGCTTTCCTGCTGGCCCAACTCGACCAGGTCATCGTGGAGCTGTCGGTCGTGGAGAAGTACCGCACCCAGCTGCGCGCCGGCCAGCCGGTGATCGTCACCGTGGACGCTCTGCCGGGCGCCACGTTCCAGGGCACGGTGGCCGAGATCCGGCCCGCGGCCAGCGTGACCACCCGCAGCTTCACCGCGAAGGTCACCGTGCGCAACCTCGAGGGCGCTCTGCGGCCGGGGATGTTTGCGCGCGGTGCCATCACCGTGGCCGTCCGCCCCGGCGTGCTGCGGGTGCCGGAGAAGGCGGTGGTGGTCACCGCCGGGCAGCCGGTGGTCTTCATCGTGCGCGACGCCCGCGCCGTGCGCCGCGAGGTCAGCGCGGGCGAGCGCGCCGGGGGTTTCGTGGAGATCACGGCCGGGGTGGTGGACGGCGATCAGGTCGTCGTGGAGGGCCAGGAGGGCCTCACCGACCACCGGCCTGTGACGCTGCGCGCCCCGAGGTAGGGGAGGGACCGCCATGCAGTGGCTTGCCCAACTCTGCGTCCGCCGGCCGGTCCTGGCCTCCGTCATCGTCATGACCTTGACGTTTCTGGGGGCCTTCTCGTACTTCCGCCTGAACGTGGAGCGCTGGCCCAACATCGACTTCCCATTCGTCGTGGTGTCGGTACGCCAGCCCGGCGCCTCACCCCAGGAGATCGAAAGCGAGATCACCGACAAGATCGAGGCGGCGGTCAACACCATCAGCGGCATCGACCGGCTCACCTCCACGTCCGCGGAGGGCTTTGCCTTCATCGGCATCCAGTTTGTGCTGGAGAAGGATGTGGAAGTGGCCGCGCAGGAGGTGCGCGACAAGATCGCCGGCATCCTGCCCGACCTGCCCTCGGGCATCGATCCGCCCGTGGTGTCCAAGATCGACCCCGGCGCCATCCCGGTGCTGACGCTGGCGGTCTCGGCGCCGCTGCCCCTGCGCGGCATCACCGAGTACGCGGACAAGGTGATCCGGCCGCGCCTGGAGGGCACGCCCGGCGTCGGCGAGGTGGGCATCGTCGGCGGCCGGGCCCGCCAGATCACTGCGTGGGTGGACGCCGCCCGCCTGCTGGCCTACGGGCTGAACACCACGGCGTTGATCCAGGCGCTGCAGACGCAGAACGTGCAGATCCCCGCGGGGAGCGTGGACCAGGGCACGCAGCGGCTCACCCTGCGCACGCTGGGCCGCGTCACCTCCCTGGACGAATTGCGGAACCTGGTGATCACCACGCGCAACGGCGTCTCCATCACCGTGGGGGACGTGGCGCGCGTCGAGGACGGTTCCAAGGAAGTGGAGACCACCGCGAACCTGAACAACACCGAGGCCGTGCTGCTGCTGATCCGCAAGCAGTCCGGCTCCAACACCCTCAACGTGGTCCGGGACGTCAAGGCGCGCCTGCGGGCCATCGAGCGCAGCCTGGCGCCGGGGTACCGGCTGCAGATCGTCCGCGACCAGTCGGTGTTCATCGAAGCCTCCACCCATGCGGTGCAGGAGCACCTGATCGTGGGGTCGTTCCTGGCGGCGCTGGTGGTGCTGCTCTTCCTGGGGAACTGGCGGTCCACGGTGATTGCCGCCATCGCCATCCCCACGTCGCTGATCAGCACCTACGCGCTGCTGGCGGCCATGGGGCTCACCCTGAACATGATTACCCTGCTGGCCCTGGCGCTGGTGGTAGGCATCGTCATCGACGATGCCATCGTGGTGCTGGAGAACATCTACCGCTTCATCCAGGCGAAGGGGATGCCACCCTTCCAGGCCGCCATCGACGCCACCCGCGAGATCGGCGCCGCGGTGTCGGCGACGACGCTGAGCCTGATCGCGGTGTTCCTGCCGCTGGCGTTCATGAGCGGCATCGTGGGACGGTTCATGCGCAGCTTCGGGTACACCATGTCGTTTGCCATCGCGGTGTCGCTGCTGGTGAGCTTCACGCTGACGCCGATGCTCTCCGCACGCTGGATCCGGCGCACGGGTGCGGGCGGGGGTGGGGAGGGCGCAGGCGGTGAGGGCGCAGGCGGTGAGGGCGGGCACGCCTCCGGCGGGGGGCACAGCGCGGGCACGGGTGATCACGGACCCGGCCGCCACTCCTCCGGCGGAAGCGGCGGCAGAGGCCTGCTCGCTCGTCTGTGGGGCGTGATGGAGGCCATCCACAAGCGCACCGAGGCCACCTACGCGGGAGTGCTGCGGGTGGCGCTGCGGCGGCGGTGGGTGCTGGTGGTGCTGAGTCTGGTGACGCTCGTTAGCATCGTGCCGCTGGGCGTCATGGTGAACAAGAACTTTTTACCGGAGGACGACGCCTCCGAGTACGAGGTGGTGGTGCGCGCCCCGGAGGGCTTGAACCTGGAGGCCACGCAGCGCCTCGGGCTGCGGATGGCGGAGGATATCCGCCGCCTGCCCGGCATCAGGTACACCATCCTCACCGTAGGCGACGACGCGTTCCGCACGGCGAACCGGTTTACGATCTACGTGCGGATGGTGGACGTGCACGAGCGGACCTTTGGCCAGCCGGAGGCGATGGCCAGGGTGCGCAACGGCATCCTCCCGCGCTACGCCTACCTGGGGCTGCGCACGCAGGTGGCCCGCGCCTCCGAGTTCGGCGGCAGCGGCGGGTTCCAGCCGGTGGAGTACGTCATCGGCGGCCCCGACCTGGACGTGCTCACCCGCGCCGCCGAGTTTGGCGAGAAGACGCTGCGCCAGATCCCCGGCGTGGTGGACGTGAAGTCCTCCGTCGTCTCAGGCAAGCCCCAGCTCGGCATCACCATTGACCGGGCGCGGGCCGCGGACCTGGGGGTGACCGCCTTCGACGTGGCCAGTGCCCTGCGGGTGCTGGTGGCGGGGCAGAAAGTCTCCACCTACGCGGAAGGGGGCCAGCAGTATGACGTGCAGGTCAGGGCCGAACCGGCGTACCGGGAGAGTCTGGAAGGGCTGAGCCAGCTCACCGTGGCGTCGGCGAAGCTGGGCGCGGTCCCGCTGGAGCACGTGGTGCGGGTGAGCCCCGGCACCATGCCGAGCCAGATCGAGCGCTTCAACCGGCGCCGGCAGGTGACGCTCACGGCGAACCTGCTGCCGGGCACGTCCCAGGCCGCGGTGCTGCAGCAACTGGACAAGGCGGTGCGGGGGCTCAACCTGGGGCCGGACTACGCCATGGCGTTCGCGGGGCAGGCCGCGGAACAGGGCAGGCAGGCGCAGGCGTTCATGACGGCGTTCCTGCTGTCCTTCGTGTTCATGTACCTGGTGCTGGCGGCGCAGTTCGAGTCGTGGGTGCACCCGATCACCATCCTGCTGTCGCTGCCGCTGACGGTGCCGTTTGCGCTGATCTCGAT
>JACQTN010000061.1 GCA_016210785.1 Armatimonadota bacterium | reverse complement strand
CGTCAACATCGCCATTGACCTGATGACCTCTGTGCGTCTGGACCCGATCCCGTCCGGCGTGGAGATCCTCTCCGAAGACATGGGCCTGGGGGCGCGGGCAGACTCGTGGGAGGCACTGGTCCCCGGCGGCCCGCTCGATCTCGTGATCCGGACCGTGCGGTTCTGCGGCGCGAACGGGGTGCGGGTGGTGACCGCCTCCGCGGCGCCGCCGGGCTCCGGGCTCGGCGCATCGTCATCGCTCCTCGTCGCGCTGCTGGCGGCGCTGCTGCGGCGGCAGGGCCTTGCGGTCACCACGGAGCGGCTGGTAGATCTGGCGGCGCGCCTGGAGGCGCAGAGCATCCGTGTGCCCACGGGGAAGCAGGACTACTACGCGGCGTGCGGCGGCGGCGTGAACGCCATCTGGTTCCGGGTGGCCGGCGACACCGTGGAACCGCTGCCGGCGACAAGAGATTTTCTCGAGGCGCTGGAGTCCCGGCTCCTCCTGGCCTTCACGGGCCAGGCGCACTTCTCCGGATCGCCCAACTGGCAGACGATGCGCGCGTACCTGGACGGCGTGGAGGAGACCGTGGGCGCCATGCGGCGCATCAAGGAGATCGCGCTGGCGATGTACGAGGCGCTGTGGCACGGCGACCTGGAACGCTTCACCGTCCTGCTGGGCGAGGAGTGGGCGCACCGCCGCCGGCTGGCCCCCGGCGTCTCCACGCTCTTCGTGGAGCGGCTGATGGCGGCGGCCGCGGCCTGCGGCGCCCGGGCCAGCAAGCTGTGCGGCGCCGGCGGGGGAGGCTGCATGGTCACGGTTGTGGAAGAGGGAAGCCGGGAGCGCGTGGCCGCGGCTCTGGCCGCGGAGGGCGCCACCGTTCTTCCCTTCCAGATCGCTCGCCGCGGGCTGCGCGTGCATGTGAAAAGAGGACGTTCGCCCTGAGCTTGCCGAAGGGCGGAGGGAAGGCTGCGTCCTTCGTCCTTCGACGAGCTCCGGAGGCTCAGGACGGACGGGAGGCAGGACGAGCGGGGTGGAGAGAACCGCATGGCTGAATTTCGCCGGCGGCGCGTCGATCACCTGACCCCGCGGCAGCGCGTGGGGCAGCTCTTCATGGTGGACTTCGAGGGACCGGAGCCCACCGCAGAGGTCGAGCGCCTCATCGCCGCCGGCGAGGTGGGCGGGGTCGTCCTCTTCGCCAAGAACATCGTCACGCCCCTGCAGGTGGCTGGCCTGGTCAACGCCCTGCAGAAGACGGCCCTCGACCACGGCCAGCCCCCGCTGCTGGTCGCCATCGACCAGGAAGGCGGGATCGTCTCCCGGCTGCGCGGTGGAGCCACCATCTTCCCCGGCGCCATGGCTCTGGGCGCGGCGCACTCGGAGCACCTGGCTTACGCGGTGGGCCGCGCCATGGCCACGGAGCTGCGGGCCGTGGGCGTCACCTGCGATTTCGCACCGGTGCTGGACGTCAACAGCAATCCCGCCAATCCCATCATCGGCATCCGGAGCTTCGGAGAAGATCCGGACCTGGTGGCGCGCTTGGGGATCGCCATGGGGCGGGGGTTACAGGATCACGGCGTGCTGGCCACCGGCAAGCATTTCCCCGGACACGGCGACACCAGCGTGGACTCTCACCTGGACCTGCCCGTGGTGCCGCATCCCGCGGACCGGCTGGAGGCAGTGGAACTGCTGCCCTTCCGGCGCGCCGCGGCCGCGGGCCTCCAGGCGATCATGACCGCGCACGTGGCCTTCCCCGCGCTGGACGCCTCCGGCGTCCCGGCCAGCCTCTCTCCCGCGGTGGGCGTGGACCTGCTGCGGCAGAAGTGGGGCTACGACGGACTCGTGGTCACCGACTCGCTGCTGATGCAGGCGGTGGCCGACCGGTACGCACCCGCGGACCTGGTGCTGCGGGCGCTGCGGGCGGGCAGCGACATCCTGCTGGCGCTGGGGCCGTCCGCCCGCCAGCGCGAGATGATCGACGCCGTGATGCGCGCCGCGGAGCGCGGCGAGATCTCCGAAGACGCCGTCGCTCGGGCGGCGCGCCGCGTACTGTGGGCCAAGGAGCGGTACGGGATCTTCCGGTGGCCCCAGGTGGAACCAGACCGCGTCGCCGCCCAGGTGGGCATCGCCGATCACGCTTCGGTGAGCCGTGCCGTGGCCGAGGCGGCGGTGACACTGGTGCGCGATCAGGATCGCCTGCTGCCGCTGCGCGGCCCAGTCTCCGTCATCTCCTGCGTGCCGCCGGAGGCGGAGGGGCACACCGTGGGCGCGGCGCTGGCACGCCTGGGCCTGCCGGTGCGCGAGGAGCGGCTGGGGCTGGCGCCGGCGCCGGGCGACTGCCAGAAGGCGCTGGACCTGGCGGCCTGGGCCGACGTCGCGGTGGTGGTGACCTTCGGATGGCCGGCCCCGTCGGCGGCGCAAGCGGACCTGGTGAAGGCGCTGCGCCGGCAGCTGAGCGGGAGGGTGATCGTGATCGCAACCGGGACGCCCTATGACCTGAGCGGGTTCCCGGAGGCCGGCACCTACGCCTGCACCTACAGTCCCGATCCCGCGTCCATCGAGGCCGCGGCCCGGCTGCTGGCCGGCCGGCTCGCGCCCCGGGGTCGGCTGCCGGTCATACCCACCTGGTAGAACCCTCCCTGGATCGCCAGGCTATCCACACGTCGCTTCCCCCCGTCCGGAGATCGCGGACTCACGCACGCGGGACCTACACCTGACAGCGGGGGCAGTAACAGGTCCTCCGGCCCGCGATCCGCTCCGCGGCCACCGGGCCACCGCAGCGCGGGCAGGGTGCGCCACGCCGGCGGCTGTCCAGGAACTCCCCGATGGGCCGGCCGTACCGGGAGAGCCCCGCGACGGCCTGCCGCATCACCCTCTGGATCGCGGCCTGGAGCCGGCGCACCCGGGCGGCGTCCAATGCCTCCACCCGCCGCGCCGGGTGGAGACGCGCCTGGAACAGGATCTCGTCCGCGTAGATATTGCCGATGCCCGCCACCAGGTCCTGGCGCAGCAGCAGTGCCTTGAGGCTGCCCCTCCTGCCGTCGAGCAGGCCCCGGAAGCGTCGGAGGGTGAAGCCGCGGTCCAGCGGTTCTACGCCCATCTCCCGCAGTCCCGGGAATCGAGGCACGTCCACCGTGGCAATCAGGTCCATGTGGCCGAGGCGGCGCTGGTCGGCGAAACGCAGGTGCCGGCCATTGAAGGCGAAGATGACGCGGGTGTGCCGGTGGACCGGGCGGCTGGCGGGGAGCACCTCCAGGTCGCCGGTCATCCTCAAATGCACGATGAGGGTGAGCCCCCCGTCCAGATCGATCAGGAGATACTTTCCGCGGCGGCGGATCCCTGTGATCGTCCGCCCCCGCAGGCGCCGGGCAAATCGCGCCGGTTCAGGCGAGCGGACGGTG
>JACQTN010000444.1 GCA_016210785.1 Armatimonadota bacterium | reverse complement strand
GATCGGGGTGGACGATCTGGAAGATCCGCTCCGGCTGTTGGAGATCTTTCAGACGGTGCTCGCCCAGATCCCGCAGCCCCGCGCCTGCCGGGAGGTCGTGCGCAACAAGCTCAGCGGTGGTTCGGGAGAGAAGGATCTGCCCTCCGTGACCTGCGGCGCACAGGCGCGCAGTCCGGTGCACGTCGAGGCCGATATAGCCCCCGTTGGCGCGGATGGGCTCCCCGGTGTGCAACCCCATGCGGACGCGCACGGCCGCACTGTCTGGCCAACGGCAGGTGAGGATGGCCCGCTGCGCTGCCAGCGCCGCGGCCACGGCGTCACTGGCTCGTGGAAAAGCGACGAAGAACGCGTCGCCCGGTGCATCGATCTCCTGGCCACCGGCATCCGCAGCGGCCTCGCGCAGGATCTGCCGGTACGCGGCCAGCACATCGGCATAGCGACCGCCCAGGCGCTGAAGCAGGCGCGTAGCGCCCTCGATATCTGCGTACAGGAGGCTGACCGTTCCAGTCGGCAGGCTGGACATCGCGATAGAATGTCCTGCCATGGGCAGCCAGTCCCTCCCCTCCCGCACGGTGGCACCGGGTGTGGGACGTCACGGCCGATCGGCGGGGCAGGAACGACTGACCACCCAGAGAAGCCTTAGCCCGAGTCGGTCTGCCGGCCATGGCGGACACGCGCGGGGAGGTGGGTGGGGTGCATCGGGTTCACAGGCTCATGATGCTGGTGTCCATCGGACAGAACAAGGTTAAGGCCTTCTTAGACAGGAAGGACCGCAAGGGGCTGGAGAAGCAGGCCGTGGAGCTGGCGAAAGCGCTGCGCGGCCAGCCGGGTGTCCGCACTACTGATGTCTTCCTGTTCAAGTTCTGGTGGACGGACTCGAAAACGATCGCGGGCTGGAAAAGCACTACCCGTCCTCCCTGGACACCCTACGGCGCGCTCGTCTGCCTGGAGGCGAGAGACGACGATACCCTTCAGAAGTACGCCGCCAACATCTGGAAGGTCGCGACCGAGTTCGATCAGGAGGGGATGGGAGCGGAAGGAGTCGACAGCTGGTAATTGCGGCGCACCCGAGGGTCGTCCTTCTCCGGCGGGGCAATCGCAGGTCGGGCGACTCGGGCTGGACACTGACGCGGGCCTTTCCTATACTGGAACCGGTGCCGTGCCGGGCTGGCGGAACCGGCAGACGCGGAGGCCTCAAAAGCCTCTGGGCCGAAAGGCCCGTGTGGGTTCGACTCCCTCGCCCGGCACCAGATGCTTGAAGGGGGAGGCGGTTTTGCCTCCCCTCTTGCTACCCGCACAATCCCCAACCCAGCCCGCGCCCGCTCTCTCCTGGGTAAGGTGAGAGAGGAATCCCTGCCTGCTCCGCGAAGTCAGGCCTTGAACCGAACAGGAGAAAGGGAAACGGTGCCGGACTCAAAGGAGTATTTGCAGTTCCTCAAGAGGGTTCCCCTCTTCACCGGCCTTCCCGAGCAGGATCTCGAGCGCATCGCGGGCACCGTGAAAGAGCGTCAGTACGCCGCCGGGGAGGAGATCGTCCAGCAGGGGCGGCCCGGGTTCAGTTTCTTCATGATCCTGGACGGCGGCGTGGAGGTCCGGCGCGACGGCCACGTGTTGCGTGCGCTGGAACCGGGGGAGTTCTTCGGCGAGATCGCGGTGCTGGACGACGCGCCGCGCAGCGCCACGGTGGTGGCCACGCGGCCGACGACCTGCCTGGCGATCACTCGCAAGGACCTGGTGGACATCCTCAAGGCCTACCCGGAGATCGCGGTGCGGATGCTGGGCGTGCTGGCCCGCCGGCTGCGGGAGTGGGAGGATCGGTATCTACCGGGGTGAGACCTCCGCAACCGCTGGCCGCGGAGACAGGGCCCGGGGCGGGCTGAACATCCCCAGGTAGTGGCGCAGGAACCACCGCAGCGGGCCTGGCCGCCCCAGGACCCGGGCCGCGGCACCGATCGCCCGAATGGGCAGCCCGATGGCGAGCACGTTCCCCCACAGCAGCCCGCGGTAGCGGCGCCGCTGGGTGCGCACGAAGCGGCGGTACGCCGCCTGCGCCTCCGGCACGCCGCGTCGCCCGTCCAGGACCTCCTCCAGCAGACCGCCGCACACGAACCCCGCGTGGACCGCGCCGCGGATGCCCTCGCCCGTGAGCGGCAGGCACTGCCCGGCCGCATCGCCCACCACGAAGACCCCGTCCACCACCGGGTCGGCCAGGCCCGCGCCCAGGAAGCCGCCGTGAATGGGCCCTGGCGCCAGGCCGAAGCGGTCCAGGAATCGCTCCAGCGCCGGCATCAGCTTCGTGTCCCCCAGGTAACTCAGCACGCCGAAGCGAACGGCGCCGCCAGCAGGGAACGCCCAGGCGTAGCCGGCCCGCACCTCCGGCACGAAGTAAAAGTGCAGCCCCGGGGGCATCGCGTGCGGCAGCTCGGTTTCGATGCCAAACGCCGTCCACCGCGGGCGGTAGGACGGCCTCCGGCCGCGGACCAGCGCGGCGCGCCACCCAGTGCAGTCCGCCAGGAAGCGGCCTCGCACAGCCCCGCGCGGCGTGACCACGGCGCCGCCGTCCGCGCCGCGCACGGCGGCGACCTCCACCTCCGCGCCCGTGCTGCGCAGCGCGTCGTGGCAAAAGCGTGCGTAATCGAAGACGCAGAAGGGTTCGGGGAGCGGCCACTCCACGGAGGCGCGCGGGGTGTGGATCCACAGCGCGTCGTGCCTCTGCAGCAGCGATCCCTCCGCCCCCATGGCGGCCAGCACGCTGAGCGGCGCGCCGCAGGCGGAGGTCTGTCCGGCGCCGATCGGCTGGCGGTCCACCAGCAGGACGCGGCGCCTGCGCAGGGCTCGCGCCAGGGCCAGCCCCGCGAAGCTGGCGCCGGCGATGATGACGTTGTAGCTCCGGCCGTCGTTCTCCCCGGTCATGGTCACTCCACCGGCTTCGCGTATTCGAACCTGAGGCGCCCCTTGAAGGCTGGCACCTCCACCACGTCGCGGCGCGCGATGGTCACGGAGAGACCGAGACCGCGCAGACCTTCCACCAGGCCCCCGCGGATGTTCAGCGCACCCTCCAGCGTGGCGGCGTCGCCGATGGCGGCGATCTCGAAGGGTGGCGGCAGCCGCTGCAGGTTCACCACCACGGTGCCGGCCACCTGGCCGATCCCGCTGGTGGCGGCGATGCGCTGGCTGTTGACCGCCACGGCCTCCGCGCCGGCCGCCCACAGCTCGTTGATGATGGCCACCAGGTCGTGGTACTGCACCACCACGGGACTCGTGACGCCCCCGGCTTTGCCGGCGCGGAGCGGCCGGCGCACGTCCTCCAGCCGCACCACGACGCCGGGCCCGCGCATCGCCTTCAAGCCGGCGAAGGTCCGCATCTGCTCCAGGTCGCGGGCCATGGCCGTGGCGGTGGTGCGCCCCTGCGCCGTGGCCTTCTCGTACTCCTCCAGTTGCCGCCGCGCTTCGGCCACCTGCACCTCCAGCGCCTTGCGCGCCTCCCGCTCCCCCCGCAACAGGGTGGCCAGCGCGTAGATGTTCCGCGTGGGGACCTCCGGCTGGGTGGTGGTCAGGACGCGCCCGGCACGGATCTGGTTGACCACCAGCAATCCCAGCGCCGCGAGCGCCACGGCCGTGGCCGCCTGCCACCAGATCGCGTGACCCCTTGCCTCCGTCATCCGAGCACCTTCAGACCCCATGCGCAGGACCGGCTTCACCGCTGAGTGGGAATAATTACGCTTCCCACACGTTGTCCTCGCCAAAGAGCTGCTCCAATTCCGCGCGCAGCGCATCGCCTCCATTTACCCGAAAGCCGGTGGAGACCACCTGTTCTTCTCCCGTGGCGGTGACCACGTGGACGAAGACCTCCTGCGTCCCCCGCTGCGGTGCCAGCACGTGGTGCAGTTGCTCCAGTTCCTCCGCGGTGAAGATGCGGATGCGCAGCGGCCGGCCGTTGCGCGCGGGCGCGCGGTGATTGCCCGGCGCGGCCGCGTGGTTGCCCGGGGCGCCCGCACCCGACCACGCCGCCGCGGCCTCCAGGTCGGCCAGCGCCGTCACCTGGTCGGCCAGCACCTTGGCCTGCTGTTCCTGGATGTCCACCCTCCCCTTGATCAGGACCACCGCGTCCCTCTTGAGCAGGTAATGGGCCTGCTCGTAGGTCTTGGGGAAGACGATGACCTCCACCGACCCGCTGAAGTCCTCCAGGGTCAGGAACCCCATGGCCTGGCCGCTGCGGGTCGTGGTGCGCTTGAGGGCGGTGACGATGCCGCCCACCGTCACCTCCGCGCGGTCGGGCAGGTCGAGCAGGTTGGCCAGCGGCGCGGTGACCCGCCGGGCCAGCGCGTCCCGCCAGTGGTTGAGGGGATGGTCGGAGATGTACAGGCCCAGCATCTCCTTTTCCATCATGAGGAGTTCCTCGCGCGAGAACTCCTCCACGGCGTGCTCCGCCCGCCGCTCCTCCTCCGGAGGCGCCGCCGCGCCCAGGTCGAATAGGCCGGTCTGCCCGCTGGCCTGGGAGCGCTGCGCGCGCTGCCCCACCTCCAGCGCTTCATCCAGCGTCTGCAGCATCTCGGCGCGGCTGCGCCCCAGCGAGTCAAAGGCCCCGGCCTTGACCAGGCTCTCCAGCACGCGCTTGTTGACCACGCGGGAGTCGACGCGCGCGCACAGGTCGGACGGACCGCGGAAGGGCCCGCCGTTGTTGCGCGCCTCGACGATGGCCTCCACGGCGCCCGCGCCCACGTTCTTCACCGCGGCCAGCCCGAAGCGAATGCCCTCCTCCACGACGGTGAACCCGTCGCGGGACTCGTTGATGTCCGGGGGCAGCACGCGGATGCCCATGCGCTGGCATTCCGCCACCGCCATGGCGACCTTGTCGGGGTTGCCCGCCTCGCTGGTGAGCACCGCGGCCATGTACTCCCGCGAGTAGTTGGCCTTCAGGTAGGCGGTGTAGTAGGCGATGAGGCCGTAGGTGGCGGCATGGGCGCGGTTGAAGCCGTAGCGGGCAAAGGGCTCAAACAACTCGAAGATCTGGTCGGCGACCTTCTTGGTGATCCCCCTCTTCTTGCATCCCTCCAGGAACTTGGTGCGCTGCTGCTGCAGCAGGTCCTTGATCTTCTTGCGGATGGCGTAGCAGAAGACGTCGGCCTCGGCCATGGTGTAGCCGGCCAGGGCCTGCACCGCCGCCATGACGTCCTCCTGGTAGACCAGCACGCCGTGGGTCTCGCCCAGCACCCCTTCCAGCAGCGGGTGCGGGTAGGTGATGGCCTCCAGGCCGTGCTTGCGCCGGATGTAGGCGGGGATGTTCTGCATGGGCCCGGGCCGGAACAGCGCCACCATGGCCATGATGTCCTGGATACGCGACGGCCTCAGCTCCTTCAGGTAGCGGCGGATGCCG
>JACQTN010000460.1 GCA_016210785.1 Armatimonadota bacterium | reverse complement strand
CGCGGGGACCTCAGCTTACTGGGAGGGGGAGAGCGATCTCTCCGGCACGTGCCACCCAGGTCGGTGGCACTTCTCCGTACCGCGCTCACCGACTCAGCGGCACCCCCAACCGCCCCCTCTCCCGCCTCTACCTCGTCCGTTTCTCTACTGGTGCTCCAGGCGGGCGCAGCCCGCCTTCGCAAGGAAGGTTACCGCTCCTTCGAATCCATGCGCACCGCCTCAACTGCTGCCCGAATGTTGGCCTCCGGCGTGTCCACCAGCGTGACGCACCCGGCCGCCACCAGGTGGCCGCGGCTCCCGGTCTGGACGATGGCCTCCTTCACCTCCGCCTTCACCTGCTCCGGCGTGCCCCTGGACAGCGTGTCGTACTCGTTGATGCCGCCCGCCAGACACCCCGAGTAGCGGCGGCGCGCCTCCGCCAGCGTGGGCGCGGTGCGGCGGTCGTGCCAGTTGATGATGTGGGCGGGGTAGTCGGTGAGCAGGTCGAACATGATGTCCGTCCCGTGCACGTGGAGCAGGATGAGTTCCGCGTTCCCCGCGGCCTCCAGCACCCGCAGGTCGTATGGCCGGCCGAAGGTCTCGTACTCCTCCTCCGTGAGATACCCGCGCGCGGCGCACTGGGTGGCAAAGAAGATGCCGTCTGCGCCCGCGGCCAGGTTCTCCTGCACGAAGCGCGCGGTGACGGCGGCGATGATCTCCAGCCCGCGGTGCACGTCCTCCGGGTTCTCGCGGACGTAGCGCACCAGCGCGTGCTCGCCGCACAGGGTGCGGGCGATGGCCAGCGGGCTGAAGACGGTCTGCAGGACGTGCGCCTCCGCGCCCAGTTCCCTGGCGATGAGGCCGATGGCGTGGATCTCCCGGCCGTGAGCCCCCGCGGTGACGTCCAGCGACTTGAGCCGGCCCCAGTCCGCCGGCTTCTTGATGGGCCGGTCCAGGTAGGTCCGCACGCCTTCGCGGCTGGGCCGATAGGCGGCCTTCAATCCCCAGTCATCCCCGTAGTATCCCGATGCCGGGGTGACCTTCACCAGGTCGAAGTCAAACTTGCGCTGGAAGGCGACCACCGCCTGCGCCAGCTTCTCCGCCTTCACGTCCTGCTCGGGGAAATGCCGCCACAGGGCGATGGGAGGCCGGTCCACCTCCCGGCCCGCCACGGCTGCCTGGATGCGTTCTCGCCTGGTCATCGCATGCTCTCCTCCCGCAGACATTGAGCGCGATCAAAAGATGACGGCCTCGCCCTGCGTGCGTCCTTCGCGGAACCGGGTGGGCGACAGCGGCGCGGCGTCGACGCTGGTAGCGCGGCCGTCCAGAATCATCTCCGCCATCACCTGCCCCGCCGCCGGCCCGTGCATGAACCCGTGCCCGCTGAACCCCGCGGCAACGTAGAATCCCGGCACCTCCGGTACCGGCCCCACGATCGCCTGGTAGTCGGGGGACGTGGAGCGCAACCCCGCGTACGCGCGCATCACCTGCACCCGCTCCATGGCCGGGACGCGCTGCACGCCCTTCTGGAGGTTGTCCTCCACCACGCTCCAGTCCACGGTGGGGTCGGGCGGGCCGGTCTTGTCGGTGCCGCCCAGCAGCATCGCGCTCTTGCCGGCCATGTGCACGTACCATCCCGTGTCGCCGTCGATGCTGAAGGGGATGTCCTCCGGGATCTCGGGCAGCGGCACGGCGACCACCACCTGCCGCCGCTCCGCCTTCACGGGGATGTCCACACTCACCAGGGCCGCGACGCGGGTGGTGTACGGCCCGGCCGCGCTGACCACGACTGGGGCGGCGACCGTCTCGTTGGGCGTGCGGACGCCGGTGATGCGCCCCTTCTCCCGCGCGATCTCCGTGACCTCTTCCTGCGTGAGGACCTCGCCCCCCAGGGTGCGCACGCCGCGGTACAACCCCTGCACGACGCTGTAGGGGTCGGCCGAGCCGTCCTGCATGCACAGCGTGCCGCCGACCAGGTCGTCGTTGCGCATCCAGGGGTAGGCCGCCCCGATCTCGTCCGGCGTGAGCAGCCGCACGTCCACGCCCAGGCGGCGCTGCAGCGCCACGTTGGCCTGGTAGGCCTGCACGCGCTCGGCGCTGGCGGTGACGAAGAGGTAGCCGTGCGGGACGAACCCGGAGGAGACCCCGGTCTCCTCCTCCATGTGCTGGAAGAAAGGGATGCTGAGCTGCGTGAGGCGGATGTTGACCTCCGTGCCGAACTGGTGCCGGATGCCGCCGGTAGCCCGCGCCGTCTCCACGGTGCCGACCATGGGCTCCCGCTCCAGCACCACCACGCGCAGCGTCTTCTGGCGCTTGAGCAGGTGGTAGGCAATGCTCAACCCCACCACGCCGCCGCCGATGATGGCCACGTCGGCCGTCCTCATGACCGATACGTCCACGCCACCGCGATCATCGCTGCCCCCCTCACACCTGTCGCCTGTTCCACCGCGCGAGACCCGCCAACGCGCCCACGGCAGGAGCGATTCCTTTCACCGCCGCGATGCGGGCCGGCACACCGGGTACGGCCGGTAGCCCGCGGCGCGCGCGAAAGCATCGCGCGAACCGCCGCTCGAACGCGGCGCCGGTACCCGCCCCGATGGTGACCCGGGCCGCGCCCCGCGAGGTATACGCCACATAAACCCGTCCGGCCGGGAAAGGAAGCGAACAGTAGCGATACGTGGACAGAACTCCCGCTTCATGTGGTGCATGAAGGTGGCAAAGCCCAGCGCCTTCCAGAAGGCGACCGCCTCGTCGTTGTTGACGGCCACCGTGAGCTCGACCAGCGACACCCCGCGGTCACGCAGCCAGTCCAGCAGCCCCTGCACCATCTGCCGGCCGATGCCGTGCCGCCGAAACCCCTGACGGGTGTACACATCGTGGATGTAGCCGCGGCGCCGGTACAGGAAGAACCCGGGCAGATAACTCACCCGCGCCACGCCGTACCCCACCACCTCCCCATCCACGCGGGCTAACAGCGCCAGCGCGTCGTCGCGCATCATCAGGCTGCGCAGGTAGTCCGCGTACTCGTGCTTCCATTCTGAAGAAGGGCGAAAGCTGGCGTCCAGCGACGTGTGGAAGTCGGCCAGCTCCCCCCACACGGGCAGAATGTCGGGGATGTCGCGGACCGTCGCCCGCCGGATCTCCACGCCGCCCATGATCACGCCGTCCATGATAGGGGGTAGATTCCCGGCGGCGGAGAGGGACTCCTGCCCTGCGCCGCGGGGCGGCGGGCGCGGCGCGGCGAGCGCAAACCGGTTGCGTCGCTGACAGGACGGCCGCGCGGCACGCAGCAGCGGGCCGCGCGATGAGCAGGAGTCCGCCACGCGCCGATGGAATCTCTGCGCCCACGGCGGTGGGGGTCCGCGGGCCGGCGCCCGGGCCTCCCAGTCGCGTGCGGGAGGCGATCCGGCCTGCGCTTCGGTATCCGGTTCCACAGCGACTCCGGCACCATCCCCCGGGTGGCCGAACTGGCCCGGCTCGCCGAGGCGGCGGGATTCGACGACGTCTGGGTCTGCCACGACCTGCTGAAGCGTGACGCGTGGATCACCCTCACCGCCATCGCCGCCGCCACGCGCCGCATCCGCCTGGGCACCGCCATCGCCAATCCCTTCCCGACCGATCCCTCTGAGATCGCGAGGTCATTCCCCACCTGCGTGCGCGGTCGCCGGGGTCCTGAGATGCACCCGTGAAGGCGCAAAAGAGAGGACGAGTGGACGCCATGGACGACGTCACCGCACGCGACATCCTGGAGGCCTATCGTCGGGTGCGCCCCCTGGTGGACCGGACGCCGCTGGAGCCGTCGCCCGCACTGGTGGAGCGCTGCGGGGCCGAGATCCTCCTCAAGATGGAACAGGCGCAGCGCACGGGGAGCTTCAAACCGCGCGGCGCGCTGAATGTTCTGCATCGCCTGCGCGGAACCGTGCCCGGGGTCATCACGGCGTCGGCGGGCAACCACGCGCTGGGCGTCGCGTACGCGAGCCGTCACCTGGGCGTGCCGGCGGTCGTGGTGGTGGCGGAGACGGCATCCGCGGCCAAGGTGGCCGCGCTGCGGCGATGGCCAGTGGAACTTGTCCAGGCCGGCCGCGACTACGACGCCGCGGAGGCGCACGCCCGCGCCCTCAGCCGCGAGCGCGGCTGGCCCTATCTCACGCCGTACAACGACCCGGCCATCATCGCCGGCCACGGCACCGTGGCGGTGGAGATCTTCCAGGACCTCCCCGAGACGGACGTGCTGCTGGTACCGGTCGGCGCGGGCGGGCTGATCAGCGGGATGGCGGTCTACGCGAAGACGGTGAACCCGCGGTGTACGGTGATCGGCATCCAGGCGGAGGCGTCGCCGGCGCTGGTGGAGGCGCGCAGGCAGGGGCGCGTCGTCCCGGTCGCCGTGATGCCGACGCTGGCCGACGGACTCGCCGGCAATATCGACGCCGACTCGATGACCTTCACATTGATCGAACGGTACGTGGACGACGTGCTGCTCGTCTCGGAATCGTCCATCGCCCGCGCGATCCTGTGGCTGCTGGAGGAGCATCGCGTGCTGATCGAAGGCTCGGGAGCGGTGGGCGTGGCGGTGCTGCTGGAGCGTCAGGTCCGGCCGAAGCCCGGCAGCCGCGTGGTGGCAGTCCTGACGGGGCGCAATGTCGCCGCCGACGCCTTGAAGAGATTGCTGGCCGACACCTCAGGTCGCGCCTAATCGAAGAGCCGCACCCACAGGAAGGAGGTTGATCGGGAACCTCGAGACCGGAGCAGGTCTTGACAATTCCGCGCCCCCGTCACGCCCAACGGTCCGCGGTCGAGCGCGATGCGGGTGCATCTCGCAGTCCTTACAAACTACGCACGTGGGAGGCTTTCCATGAACCGGTCCTTGAAGTAGACCGGCCGCCGGGGCACCCGGCCTGTGGATGCGCCCGGCTCGACCACCGCCGCCACGAACCACGGCCCCGGCTCCTGCACCGCGGCCCGCACCGCGCGGGCAAACGCGTCGATGTTGTCCACCTCCTCCACGTGCCTGACGCCCGCCGCCCGGGCGATGGCCGCCAGGTTCACTCCGCGGGCCGTGTGGCTCGCCTGCCGGCCCGTCGTCTCGTACATGCGGTTGTCGAACATGACGTGCACGAGATTGGGCGGGCTCAGCGCGGCGATCGTCGTCAGCGACCCCAAATTCATCAGCAGCGAGCCGTCGCCGTCGAGGACGAAGACCTTCATCAAGTCGGACCGCGCCACCGCCAGCCCCACGCCGATGGAAGAGACTGACCCCATCGCGCCCGACATGTAGAAGTTCTGCGCGCGGTCCTCCGCGGCCGCGTAGAGATCGTAGGTGTTGGTCCCCAGATTAGCAAGGATAGGGGAGGTGCCGGCGACCTTCAGGAGCTCGCGGATGGCGTCGATCCTCTTCATCGCGGCTTCTTCCCTCCGGTCAGCGTGGTGGTGAGCAGGATGGCCACCGGCATCGAGGTGCCGAACGCCAGCCCCAGGGCGCCACCGAGGGTGCGCTCGATATCGTCCTGATCCTCGAGGGCAAAACTCTGGATGCCGAGCGCCTCCAGGATCCTGGGCGTGGCGCGGCCCAGGGGGACCTGCACGGGATTAAACTCGCCGAGCCGGCCCCGCTCGCTGATGAGCAGCAGCATGGGGATCTGAGAGGCCACCACCAGCGACGCCAGGACGTTGATGGAGTTCCCGAGCCCGCTTCCTTGCAGGATGAGCACGCCGCGCCTGCCACCCAGGTAGCCGCCGGCCAGCACGGCCACGCCCTCCTCCTCCCGCGTGACCGGCACCATCGTGAAGGCGGGATCGGCCTCCAGCAGCCTCAGCACGCCGCCGGTCATCTCGTCCGGTACGTAGGCGACCATCTCGATGCCGCCGGCTTTGAGGGCGGCCACCACCTGGGGCTCCCAGCTCATCATCATGCCTCCGCATGCGCCGTCCTAACGAGAGGGCTCGGGAAGGTACGGACGGAAGCCCTCACGGACGAAGTCGTCGTCAAATCCCAACACATGCGAGATCCCCGCCTCTCGCATGACCAGGAAGCTGACCGAATCCACAAGGCTGATGCGCCCTCTCCGCTCTGCGAAAGACTTCAACGCCGCCTGGTGAAGTTCCTGATCGACCCAACGAACACGAAAGGCGGACACCTCGCTCAGGAGCCACCGTGTCACCTCCCAGCCCAGCCGCCGTTGCACCAGAGCCAGGCTCTCCAGGATCACGTAGTTGTGCGTCAGGAAGTCGTCACCGGCATCGAGCGCCGCCTTGAAGCGCGCTACCGCGACCTGGTGATTCTCGTCGTTCGTGTCCGCCAGCGCGAAGATCGCCGACGTGTCGAGGAATACTACCACCGTTCGTCACCGAGTGCGGCGTCGTGCTCCACGGACACCCGCCCCCGCCTCTTCGAAGCGCCGGCCCCGATGAACTTAAAGTCCTTCAGCCGCCGCCGGCGCGGCGACGCGGGACGAAGAGCCTCTTCAAGCAGTTCGCGTACCGTCGCGGCTAGGGACCGCCGCCGCTCGAACGCTCGCCGCCGAAGTGCCTCATACGTGGATTCCTCAATCTGGACCTGCATTCGTCTCATGTGCCGTCCCCTCCAGTCACACCATGACACCATGATATATTGTAGCAGGTCCGCCCAAACTGCTTTACCCCGTACCCTCCTGTAAATCCGCCGGACCGCGCGGGGCGTGCCTGGCTCCGCACGACCCTCTCTCCCCCGACGCCAGGGGCCGGGCCGCGCACGCGACCCGGCCCCTGGCGTCTCTTTTGCGCCGATGATATGATGGCGCTGTGTGCTTCGAGGAACGGCTCGCCGCCATTGCCGGAATGCGGACGCAGGGCGCCGCGGAGGTCGGGCGGGCGGCCGCGGCGGCTCTGGCGGAATGGGTTGCCGCGCACCGAGGCGGCACGTCAGAGACCTTCCTGACGGGTCTGTGCGACGCGGTGGTGCGCCTGGCCGCCGCGAAGCCTTCCATGGCGCCGCCGCGGCATATCGGCTACCGCAGCCTGCGCCTGGCGGCGCGGCTCGCGGATGAAGGGCAGCCGGTGGACCGCATCAGGGATGCCGTGGCGGAGTGGGTGCGCGGGCACGGGGAACGCTCGCGCGTGGCGCTGGACCGGATCGCCGCCACGGGCGCAGGGCTCCTCGAACAGGGCCCCGTAGTCGTGCACAGCTACAGCGAGACGGTGCTGCGCATCCTGGAGGTGGCGGCCGGCCGCCGCGGGCGCCTGCGCGTGATCGCCACCGAGTCCCGCCCGCTCTGCGAGGGACGCCAGATGGCGGAGCGCGTCGCCGCCGCGGGCCACGACGTCACGCTGATCCTGGACGCGTCGTTGGCCACTTACCTGCGCGGCGCGCGGGCCGCGCTGGTGGGCGCCGACGCCATCGGCGCCGCAGGCTTCGTGGGCAAGACCGGGGTCCTGGCGCTGGCCGTCTGCGCCGCCGCGGAGCAGGTGCCGTACTACGTGGCTGCGGAGACCTCCAAGGTGCTGCCACCCCCGCCAGCGGACCGGGGATCGGCCACGGCGCCTCCGCATCTGCCCGACCTCTCCACGGTGAGCCTGGAGGAGTCCCCCGCGGAGGCAATCCTCGGCGAATGGATGCCGCCGCCGGGGTCCACCGTGGGGCGCGCCATCTTCGAGGAGGTCCCCGCGCGTTACGTCACCGGCTACGTGACCGAGCGCGGCCTCATGCCGCCGGAGGAGATCGGCGCCCTGATGGGCGCGTAGGACGGTCACGCCGTGATGCTGTGCCCCGGCGACTCCGTGTCAGCGAGGTGAACCATGGAGGAGTTTTCTCCGTTTCTCCAGAGCGCCATCGAGGTGGCGCGCAGGACCGGGTGGATGCTGCGCGATCTTCAGTCCCGGCCGTTCGCCATCGACTTCAAAGGCGGCCGTGACCTGGTGACCGCCGGCGACCGTGCCGCAGAAGAGATGATCATCAAGGAACTGCGTGCCCGCTACCCCGGCCACGGCTTCCTGGCAGAGGAGAAGGTGAAGGAAGAAGGTCCCGACTACCGCTGGGTCATCGATCCCATCGACGGCACCACCAACTTCGCGCACCGCATGCCGTGGTGG
>JACQTN010000459.1 GCA_016210785.1 Armatimonadota bacterium | reverse complement strand
TTCTCCAACACCTCCCGCCCGCGCTGGACGGTCTCCTCCCGCCGCTGCTGCTTGAACCACGGCTTGATCTTGCTCTTGGCGTTGGTGGTGACGGCGAAGGCCAGCCAGTCCCGGCTGGGGCCGGGCGTCTTGCTGGTGACGATCTCCACGATGTCGCCACTCGAGAGCTTGTGGCTCAGCGGCACCAGCCGCCCGTTGACCTTGGCGCCGGTGCAGCGGTGGCCAACCTCGGTGTGGACGCGGTAGGCAAAGTCGATCGGCGTGGCGCCGGCGGGCAGGTCGATCACGTCGCCCTTGGGGGTAAAGACGAAGACCTCGTTCTGGAACAGGTCAAGCTTCACCGACTGCATGAACTGCCGGGCGTCCTGCATCTCCTGGTGCCACTCCAGCAACTGTCGCATCCAGGCCAGCTTCTGGTCGAACGCCTTGTCGCTGGCCTTGCCTTCCTTGTACCGCCAGTGGGCGGCGATGCCGTGCTCCGCCTCGTAGTGCATGCGGCGGGTGCGGATCTGCACCTCCAGCGGCTCGCCCGTGTACAGCACTGCCGTGTGCAGCGACTGGTAACCGCTGGTCTTGGGGTTGGCGATGTAGTCATCGAACTCGCCGGGGATCGGCTTCCACAGCGAGTGCACCACGCCCAGCGCCGCGTAGCAGTCTTTGACGTCCTGCACGATCAGGCGCACGCCCAGCCGATCATAGATGCGGGCCAGCCCCTGCCCCGCGTACTTGGGCCGCTGCAGCTTCTTCCAGATGCTGTAGACGTGCTTGGGCCGCCCGGCGATGTCGGCCTGCTCCGCCGCGATACCCGCCTCGCGCAGCTCGCGGTGCAGGATCTCCACGACCTCCTGCACCACCTGCGCCCGCTCCTCGCTGGCCTTGGCCAGCCCGGTGCTGATCTCCTGATACGTGTCGGGCTCCAGCACTTCAAAAGCCAGGTCCTCCAGCTCCCACTGGATCTGGCCGATGCCGAGCCGCTCGCTGAGCGGGGCGTAGATCTCGAGGGTCTCCTGGGCGATGCGGTGCTGCTTGTCCTCCGGCAGGTACTCGATGGTGCGCATGTTGTGCAGGCGGTCGGCCAGCTTGATGAGCACGATGCGGATGTCGCTGGCCATGGCCAGGAACATCTTGCGGAGGTTCTCTGCCTGCCGCTCCTCCCGGGTCCGCCAGTGGATCTTCCCCAGCTTGGTGGCGCCGTCCACCAGCGCAGCCACCTCGGCGCCGAACCGCTGGCGGATCTCCTCCAGCTGCACGCCGGTGTCCTCCGGGACGTCGTGCAGCAACGCCGCGACGATGGTCTCCGGGTCGAGGCGCAACCCCGCCAGGATCGTCGCCACGGTCAGAGAGTGGTTGACGTAGGGCTCGCCGGAGGCACGGACCTGGCCCTCGTGAGCCCGAGAGGCAAACCGGTAGGCGTCGGCGAGGGGCGCAACCGACGCGCCCGGCCAGTGCTCGCGCACCTTCGCCAGCAGGACCGCGGCGTCCCGGGGCAGGTCCCCCGTCTCCACGCGGACAGAAGAATCGGTCGTGGCGATCACGCTCTTACAAGTTAACCGATTTTCTTCGGCGCCGGATTACAAAGTTCCTTGTATCATGATCCCCCGAAATACCGCGCGCCGACAACGCGCACGGCCCGCGCGATCAGCCGGACGGCCGCGCCGGCTCCCGCCCCTCAGGCGCGGAG
Source organism: Armatimonadota bacterium (assembly GCA_016210785.1). GTDB lineage: Bacteria > Sysuimicrobiota > Sysuimicrobiia > Sysuimicrobiales > JACQTN01 > JACQTN01. The sequence continues at coordinate 4,582 of JACQTN010000459.1, read as the reverse complement.
GACGGCGCGGCCGGGCCGGCGATGGCGTCCAGCATCTCCCGCGGCGCTGCCTCCAGGACCCACCGGGCCGTGGTCTCCAGCGCCTCCCGCTCCCGCTCACCCTCCGCAAACCAGCGGGACTCCCGCAGATCGCGGCGCGGCGCGGCCGCGGGCACGGTGAGCCGCCACTGCCCGTCCTCCGGCTCCCGCAAAACCACACCGCACTGCACCAGGATCTCGACGCACCCCTCCAGCGCGCGCACGGGCGCTCCGGACAGCGCCTCGCCCAGCGCGGCGGCCACGCCCGGCTCGGGCCACAACACCGTGCCCTGCTCCTCCGCGAGGCGCCGCAGCGCCCGGTAGGCGCGGGCCAGCGTCTCGCGGTCGGGCCACCGCTGCGCCAGCACGCGCCGCTGCTCGTCCAGGTCGGCCCGGCCGAACAGCAGGTGCACCGTCGCCAGCCGCCGCCCCGGCCCCGGCGGCGCGGCCTGCGCGGCGAACCGGAGACGCGACGCCGGCAGGGAGGCCATCACCACGTGCTGGATGCCCCGCAGGTCGGCCGTGTCCACCGCGGCACCCGCGGCCACCAGCGCCAGCAGACGCCCCTCGCGCAGCAGTTGCGCCAGGACGGCGCGGGCCCGGCGCGGCAGGCCGCCGTGGGAGTACGCGATCGGCGCGGGTGGCGAGGGCACGGCCTCCCGCAGCCACGCGGCCAGGCGCACCGCTTCCCTGGGCGTCGCCAGGTAGATGACGGCGCGCTCCCCCTTGCGCAGCAGGTCCCTGATGTGCCGGTCGCGGTCTCCTTCCCCGCGCCGGTCTACGAGCCTGACGTTGGTGCGTGCTCTGCCGGCCACCACCGTCTTCGGGCCGCCCAGACCCGCCGCGGCGCGTTGCGCCTGCGCCGGGTCCGCACGCGGCGCCAGGCAGAGGACGGCGGGCGCCCCCACCGATTCCCGCAGCGCGCGAGCCGCATCGATGCAGGCGTCGCCCAGATCGTCGACCTCGACGACGAGGAGGCGCGGCCGCAGAGCCTGTGCCTGGACCTCGGCGCGGGAGAGGGCCTCGGCGCTGGCGATGAGCACATCCACGCGACCCCCCGCCACCGCATCCCACACTCGATCCCAGGCGGACGCGGAGAGCCCGCCGTGCGCCATGCGCACGCGCAGGCCCAGCGCCCGAAGCGGTGCACCAAGGACCTCGACCCTTTCCTCCACAAGGCCGGCCAGCGGGAGGGCGATGACGGCGGGATGGCGCGCCGCGCATGCCGCCGCGGCCAGCGCGGCAATCCTGGACCGGCTGCCCGCCTCCGGCAACACGGCCACGGCACCCTGCCCCTGGAGCAGGGCATCAAGAATCTCCTGCTCCTCGCGCCGCGGCGGCCGGCCGTCGGTCAGGTGGAGCCGCAGGCGCCGCATCAGATCGTCCGGCGCGACCGCGGCCAGCGCGGCCCGGCGCACCGCGGCGTCGGCGCGTTCCCGCACCATGTCGTGCCGCTCCAGGACGATGTTGAGGCCGAGCGACTGCCCCTCGGCCCCACCGGTCACTTGAAGCGCGCGGACCTCGTACCGCGCCCCCGCGTCGATGGCCGGCGCCAGCCTGCCCGCCAGCCGCGCGCTGAGATAGCCCAGGTCGCGCCCGTCCGCGGTCAGCACGCGGAGCGCGTGCGGGTCGTGGGGATTGCGCGGCTCTCGCACCAGCGCCAGCGGCGCGCCCGGTGACACGGTGGCCACCACCGCCTGCCGGTCCCCAAAGGTGACGCCCACCACCTTGGTGTGGATCACCTCCGCGTCTTCCACGCGGCCCCGCCACTGGAGATACTCGTCGGCGCGTGCGAACAACCGCTGCACCAGCAACTGCGTGTCCGCCAGCACCTGCTCCGGATCGAGGCCGGGCGTCTGAAGGTCCACCACCTCCAGGCGCAGGCGTTCCTCACCCTGCCACCGGTCCACCGCCACCGTGTACGCCAGGTCCACGGGCACGCCGGTAAAAGCCAGGGTCTCGGACAGGTCGCCCAGATCGAACCCGATGGCGTCCGCGTACGCGCGGCCGTCGGTCACGCCCAGTTGCAGATGGCTGCCCTCCCCCACCAGCCCGCTGGACAGCACGCGCAGGCCGCGCGTGACGAAAACCGGCTCCGGATTGTCCATGCCGAAGGGCGCGAGCGCCGCCAGGTGATGGGCCAGGTCAGGGGTGACCTGGCCAAGTTCGATCTCGGCGTCCACGGCGATGACCGGCTGCAGATCCTCCGGCCGCAGCGTGGCGCGCGCCACCTCCACCAGCCGGCGGCGGAAGTGATCCAGCGCGGAGGCCTCCAGTGTCAGGCCCGCGGCGGCATGGTGGCCGCCGTAGCGTACCAGCAGATCGCGGCACGACTCCAGCGCCTCGACCAGCGAGAACCCGGGGATGCTGCGCGCCGAACCACGCGCCACGCCCTCCGCCAGCGCCAGCAGGACCGCGGGCCGGTGGAAGCGGTCCACCAGCCGCGAGGCCACGATGCCCACGACGCCGGGATGCCAGGTCTCCGACGCCAGCACGATGGCCAGGTCGGGGCCGCCCGCCGTCTCGATCATCGCCAGCGCCTCCGCCAGCATCTGATCGCCGACTTCGCGGCGGGCACGGTTCTCCCGGTCCAGCAACGCCGCGAGTTCGCGCGCCTCCGTCTCGTCCTCGGTCAGGAGAAGGCGCACGGCCAGGCCGGCGTCGCCCATGCGCCCGGCCGCGTTGAGGCGCGGCGCCAGCAGGAAGCCCACCTCCCACGCGTCGGCCGGCCCGCCGCGCCCGATCGCCTCCCGCAGCGCGCGCAACCCCACCTGCGGCGTCTCGCTCAGCCGCATCAATCCGTGGCGGGCGAGCACGCGGTTGTCGGCGAGAAGCGGCACCACGTCGGCGATGGTGCCCACCGCGGCCAGGTCCAGCAGGTCGAGCGGCACCTCCGGCGCCGCCCCCAGCGCGCGCCGCAGGGCCCGGATCAGTTGAAACGCCAGGCCCGCCGCGCAGAAGCCGGCGAAAGACGCCGCCACATCCCTGCGCTTGGGGTTCACCACCGCCAGGGCGGGCGGCAGCGCCTCGCCGGGTTCGTGGTGGTCGAGGACGATGGCGGCCAGGCCCCGCGCACCGGCCGCGCGAATCTCGTCGACGCTGCGGATGCCGCAGTCCGCGGTGAGCAGCACCTGCGTGCCGCGATCGGCCAGGCCCTGGACGGCCGCCAGGTTGAGCCCGTAGCCCTCGCGGAGGCGGTGCGGAATGTAGTCGTCGACCTCGGCGCCGAGCGCGCGCAGCCCGCGCACCAGGATGGCCGTGGCCGTCACACCGTCGGCGTCGTAGTCGCCGTAGACGGTGATGCGCTCCCGGCGCTCGACGGCGCCGCGCAGGCGCGCCACGGCGGCGGCGACGTCGGGAAGCGCGAAGGGATCGGAAAGATCTTCCAGCGGCGCTTCCATGAACCGGCGCGCCTCACGAGGATTGGCGAGGCCGCGGTTGACCAGCACCTGGGCGACGGGAAGCGGCACGCCCAGCAGCGATGCCAGGGCGTCCCGTCGGGCGGGGTCCGCCGCGATCACCGACCAGATGCGGTTGGCGGAGGAAGCCATGCGGGACAGTCACCGCACAGACGTTTGGGATGACTTCATTATATCAGCCGGCGCGATGTGCGGGAACACGCACCGGGCCGTCGCGCCGGGCGTGGAGTGCCCGAAAACCAGGCCCGGTAGCACCGACCGCCGCGGAGCGTGCGCCGTTGTGGAACGTGAAAGCTTACGCGTGCGACTGGGGGGCGTCGGAGGAGGCGGGCGGTGCGTACTCACCCGGCGCAGGCGTGAACGTCCTGCCGGGCTCCCGCAGGAGGGCCTCGTACCGTCTGATCTGCTGCTCCTGCGTACGGATCTGCTGGTGGAGCGTCCGCTGGTAGAGCAGGCTGCTGATGAACACCAGCAGCGCCCCCACCACGACGGAGGTCAGCAGCGCCATCGCCAGGGAGGTGGCATAGCGCCAGGTCAGAAACCGCACCTGCACCTCGGCCGGGTTGTTCAGGGCGAAGATCGTGACGAGCACCAGCAGGACGAGCGCGACGACGGTGCGCACGCCGCTCACCGCCTCCGCCGGCGCCGCCGGGAGGACCGGGAGGTGCCGGCGCCCCGGGATGCGGGCTCGCCGTTGCGCGACGCGCCGGCGGGTGCCACCGCCGGGGCGGCCGGCATCGGCGCCGGGGCGGCCGGCCGGACAGGCTCCGCCGCCTTGGCCGCGGCGGCCTTGCGGCGCTCGCTCCACAGGTGCCAGTCCACCAGCAGGGGGCTGGCCACGAAGATAGAGGAGTAGGTGCCGGTAGCGATGCCAATGAGCATGCCGAAGGCAAAGTCCTTGATGGTGGTCCCGCCGAAGAAGTAGATGGTGCCGATGGCCGCCATGGCGCCCACCCCCGTGGTGAGCGACCGCACCAGCACCTCCAGGATGCTGCGGTTCACCAGCCGCTCGAAGGGCTCCCGCACACGCAGCGTCACGTTCTCCCGGATGCGGTCGAAGATGACCACTGTGTCGTTGATGGAGTAGCCGACCACGGTGAGCAGCACGGCGACGAAGGAACTGTCCACTTCCTTCTGGGTGAGGG
>JACQTN010000466.1 GCA_016210785.1 Armatimonadota bacterium | reverse complement strand
GTGCGCGACCTGTGCATCCAGGTCAACCACCGCATGGGCGCCGACATGCTGGCCGCCCTGGAGCGCGCCGTGGAGATGGAGGAGTCGCCGCATGGAAAGCACGTGCTGCAGCACCTGATCGAGAACGCCCGCGTCGCCCGCGACCACTGGTACCCCATCTGCCAGGATACCGGGACCGCGGTGCTGTTCGTGGACATGGGGCAGGACGTGAGGGTCACCGGCGGGTCGCTCGCGGATGCGCTGCAGGATGGTGTGCGGCAGGGCTACCGCGAGGGCTACCTGCGCAGTTCGATCGTGCGCCACCCGCTGGACCGGGTCAACACCGGCGACAACACGCCAGGCATCGTCTACTACGACATCGTACCCGGCGACCGGTTCACCATCGGGATGCTGGCCAAGGGACAGGGATGCGACAACATGAGCCGGCTGGCTATGCTCACGCCCCACGACGGGCGGGAGGGCATGCTGGCGTTCATCGACCGCACCATCGCCGAGGCGGGGCCGAACCCCAGCCCGCCGCTGGTGGTGGGCATCGGCGTCGGCGGGACCTTCGAGAAGGCGGCGCTGCTGGCCAAGCGCGCCCTGCTGCGGCCGGTCGGCGCGCCGCACGCCGAACCGGATACCGCGGCGCTGGAGCGCGAGATCCTGGACCGCGTCAACGCGCTGGGCATCGGCCCGGCGGGCTACGGCGGCCGCGTCACGGCGCTGGCGGTGCACGTGGAGACCCACCCTACCCACATTGCCGCGCTGCCCGTGGCGGTGAACCTGGACTGCCACTCCCACCGCGCCGGCATGGTGACGCTGTGAGAGCGCCCGGCGCCGTGATCCATCACGCCGGAGACGTCTGCGCCTGATGGAGCCCATCCACCTCACCACGCCGCTCGCGGCATCGGACGTGGCCCGGCTGCGCACCGGCGACCTGGTGCGCCTGCACGGCGTCGTGTACACGGCGCGCGACGCGGCCCACGAGCGCATGGCCCGCCTGATCGCCGAAGGCTCGCCGCCGCCGGTGGACTTCACCGGCCAGATCATCTACTACTGCGGCCCCACGCCGCCGCGGCCGGGGCGGCCCATCGGTGCCGCCGGGCCGACCACCGCCTCGCGCATGGACCCGGTGGCGCCGCTGCTCATCGCGCGGGGGCTGCGCGGGATGATCGGCAAGGGCGCGCGGTCGACCGCCGTGAAGGAGGCCCTGATTCGCCACGGCTGCGTCTACTTCGGCGCCGTGGAGGGGACCGCGGCGCTGCTCGGGCAGCGCATCACGGAGGCGGAGATCATCGCCTTCGCCGACCTGGGCCCCGAAGCGATCTACCGGCTCGTGGTAGAGGATTTTCCGGTGGTGGTCGTCAACGACGTCCACGGCGGCGACCTCTACGAGGAGGGCCGCGCCCGCTACCGGCGCCCGGCTGACCGCCCTGAAATCTCCGGGAACCCTGCTGAAGCCGGCCGAAGCCCTTCGGAGATTTCCAGGGAGTCATCATGAAGTTCGGTCTCTTCCTCGCCTCTCAGCACGGGCCCGGCGAGTCCATGGCGGCGCGCTTCGCCGAGCACGTGGAGCAGGTGGAGGTGGCGCGCGAGGTGGGCTTCGTCTCCCTGTTCACCGGCCACCACTACCTGTCCACGCCGTACCAGATGCTGCAGCCGGTCCCCGTGCTGTCCTACGTGGCGTCGCGCGTGCCCGGGATGTCCATCGGCCCCGGCGTGCTCCTGCTGGCCCTGGTGAACCCGGTGTACGTGGCGGAGGAGATGGCCACTCTCGACGTGCTCACCGGCGGCCGGCTGATCTTCGGCGTCGGCCTCGGGTATCGGGAGGAGGAGTATGACGCCTTCGGTGTGCCGCGCGCGGGGCGGGTACGCCGCTTCACCACGCACCTGGACATCGTGCGGCGCCTGTGGGCAGGCGAGGCGGTCACCTACGAGACCGATTACTGCACGCTGCGGAACGCCACGCTGGTGAGCCGGCCGCTGCAGCAGCCGCATCCGCCCATCTGGATCGCCGCCAACAACGACGGCGCCGTGCGCCGGGCGGCGCGCCTGGGCGACACCTGGTTCATCGCGCCCCACTCGCGCCTGGCGGTGCTGGAGGCACAGATGGCCTTGTACCGGGAGGAGCGGGCGCGGCTGGGACTTCCCATGCCGGAGGACATCCCGCTCTTCCGCGAGTGCTTCGTGGGCGAGGACCGGCGCACTGTGCACAGCGAGGCGCGTCCTTACCTGGAGCGCAAGTACCAGACTTACGTGACCTGGGGCCAGGACAGGGCGATGCCCGCGCACGATCCGCTGGCCGTCCCGTATGAGGAACTGGTGGGCGATCGCTTCATCGTGGGGACACCGGAAGAGTGCGTGGCGCAGATCCGCAGGTATCGCCAGGTGCTGGGCATCACGCACCTGGTCCTCCGCGTACACTGGGCAGGCCTGCCCCACGAGCGCGTCCTGCGATCGCTGCGCCTGATCGGGCGCGAGGTGATGCCCGCGCTCGCCCGCGCCTAAGTGCTTTCAGTTCCTGGGCACTCCCGCTGCCCGCGGCTCCACCGCCTCACCGCGCTGCTCCCCGGTGGCCAGGATCCCCGCGGTGCTGCCCACGATGATCAGCGCCCCGCCCACCACGTGGTGCCAGGCCAGCGGCTCTCCGAGGAACAGCAGGGCCAGGATGGCGCCGAACAGCGGCACCGTGTTGTAGGTGATGGCCACGCGTGTGGGTCCGATCAGCCGCACCGCCTCGTTCCACAGCAAGAAGCCCACCACCGTGTTGGCCAGCGTAAGGTACAGCGACGCCCCTACCAGCGGCCAGCCCAGCACCGGCGGGCCCTGGCTCGCCACCTCTACGCTCCCCATCAGCAGCACGAAAGGCAGCGCGGTGAGCAGCGTGTTCCCGGTGAACATGGTGGTCGGCGTCTGCGCCATGATCTTGCGGCCCAGGACCGAGTAGAGCGCCCACAGCGTCATGACGAAGATCAGCATCGCGTCCCCGATGTTGACATGCAGCCCTAACAGCACCGCGGGGTTGCCGCCAGAGATGATCCAGATCACGCCGACAAAGGAGAGGGTGAATCCGGCCAGCACCGCCGGGCCGACAGGCTCACGCAGGATTGCGCGTCCCAGGACGATGGTGAAGAGCGGTCCGGTCCCGTTGATGAGGGCGGCGTTGACCGCCAGCGTAAAGTGGAGCGCCCAGTAGGTGAACCCGCTGGTGCCCACCACGCCCGTGACGGCGCAGGCCAGCCACAACCGCCAGCGGGCGCGCAGGTCGCCCAGGCCCCCATGCGCCCGCACGAAGGGCAGCAGGATGGCCACGGCCAGCGCCGTGCGGATCGAGGTGATGGTGAAGGGGCCGACGATGTCGCGGATGGCGCGGGCCACCACGAAGTTGGTGCTCCACAACAGGCAGGAGATGACGGCGAAGAGGTACCCTTTGATCAGAATGTGGCGGTTCATAGTCAACGCGGCCGGCCCCGGCAGTCCGCAAGGGTGGCGAGCCGCGGAGCCGGAGAACAGGACCCATGATACCGGTGAGATGTCGTCTTGGCAAGGCCGCGCGGGCCCTGCGGAGGCTGGCAGGCCAGGCAGTTTCGCGCTTAGGAGACGACGGCGTCGTGGAAGTGGCGCTCTCTCAGCGGGACCTGGCGAGTCTGACCGGCACGACCCTGTACTCGGTCAGCTGCATCCTCAGCCGGTGGAAGCGGGAAGGAATAGTGGGTGCGTCGCGGGGGCGCGTGCGCATCCGGGCGCTGCCGCCATCGCCGGCAACCAGCCGTGACAGGCCGCTGCCAGTGGGCGGTCACGGCGACCCCGTCGGCAGCGCGACACCCCGGTCGTGGCCAGCGGTCACCAGAGCATCGGACTCCAGCCACCCGGCGATGATTGCCAGGAGTCGCGCCAGTTCCTCCGGCCCCTGCAGCGAGTAGCCGGCCGCCGTCTGTTGCGGAGCCGGTCCCACCCTCACCGTCACCCCGCTTCCTGCCAGCGCGGCGAACGCGTCTTCGTCCGTGGTGTCGTCGCCGGCGTACAATACCGCGCGCTCCTGGCGCCACCGCGGCCCCGCCACCTGCGCCAACAGCCACAGGGCGGCGCTCCCCTTGCCGCGGTCCAGGTCAGGCCTGATCTCCAGCACCTTGTGCCCCTTGACCGTCTTCAGCCGGCCGGCGGGAATCTGGTTGAGGGTCTCCAGCACCGCGTGTTCCACCTGGTCCACGTCGGAGGGCCGCGCCAGGCGATAGTGCACGCTCAGGCTCAGGCCTTTGTCCTCCACGATGACTCCCTCGACGTTGCGCAGGCGCTCGAGCAGACTTCGAGAACACTCTGCCAGGTCGTCCCGCAGCCGCAGCGCTCCCTCCACCACCATGAGGCCACCGTCCCACGTGCACTCCAGCCCATGATTTCCTGCGTACACCACACCGTCCAGGTTCACCCGCCGCTGCACATCCTCGAGGGTCCTCCCGCTGATGACCGCCACCGTGCAGCGGGGATGGCGGGCCAGGCGCGCCAGCGTGGCGCGGGTGGCGGGAGGGATCTGCGCATCTTCGGGCCGGTCTGCGATCGGGGCCAGGGTGCCGTCGAAGTCCAGCAGCACTGCCAGGCGGCCGCGCGCCGACAGGTCTCGCCGCAGGGTGTCCAGGGCGTGCAGCGCCGGACCCGTGTGGGCGCGAGCCGCCAGGAGATGGCCGGCCGCCTGAAAGTGCTGCGCCATCCAGTGATAGATGTCGTGCCGCCGCAGGTGGGCACGCATCTGCCGCATGCGGCACTGCCGGTCCGCGGGCGGCATCTCCAGGGCGCCGGCCAGCGCGTCGGCCACGCCCTCGGGGTCGAAGGGGTTGACGGGGACCGCCCACGCCGCCTCCTCGATGGCGCCCGCCATCTCGCTGAGCACCAGCACGCCGCGGCCGTCCACCTGCGAGGCGACGAACTCCTTGGCCACCAGGTTCATGCCGTCCTGCAGTGGAGTCACCAGGCAGACATCGGCCATCCGGTACAGCGCCGCCATGGCTTCCGGCGGCAGGGGTCGGGGAATGTAGATGATGGGCTGCCAGGTGTCCGTGCCGTACTGGGCGTTGATGCGGGCGATCTCCTCCTCCACGGTCTCCTGCAGCTGGCGGTAGGCCTGGATGCGGGTGCGGCTGGGCGCGGCCTTCTGGATGAAGACGAACCGCTCGCGGAACCGCGGGTAACGCTGGAACAGCAACTCCAGCGCCCGCAGCCGCTCAGGGATGCCCTTGGTGTAGTCGATGCGGTCCACGCCTACGCCGATGAGCCGGTCGCGCAGGCGGAAACGCCGGATGAGGTGTGCCATCCACCGCTCGCAGGCGCGGCAGGCCGCAGCTTCTTCCCAGGCGCCCACGTCGATGCTGATGGGGAATGCCGCCACCCGCGTGCGGTGCCCCTCGTACTCCACCACGCCCGCGGCGCGGTCCACAGCCGCGCCCAGTTCCTGCTCCGCGCAGTCCAGGAAGTTCTGGACGTACGAAGGCACATGAAAGCCGATCAGATCGTTGGCCAGCATCCCTTCCAGCAACTCTGCGCGCTGGGGACAGATGCGGTAGACATCGCGGGCCGGCCAGGGGATGTGCCAGAAGTGTGTCAAGAACAGGTCCGGCCGGCGCTGGCGAAGATAGCGGGGGCACAGCCCCAGGTGGTAATCGTGGATCCAGACCACGGCGTCCGCGCCCACTGTCTCCATGACCGCGTCCGCGAAACGCCGGTTGACGGCCTGGTAGGCCGTCCAGTACCGGCGGGTGAAGCGGGCTTTGTCCATCGCCATGTGGAACAGCGGCCAGATGGACTGGTTCGCGAACCCCAGGTAGTAGCGATCCACCTCTGGGCGGATCAGGCGCACCCTCCGCAGGGTGTACCGCGGCGCCCCTGGAGGCACGGGAACGCACCCGCGATCGTCCGCCACCTCGAAGTCCGCGTCGCCGCTCCCCCAGGCGACCCACACGCCACCCGTCGCCTGGAGGACCGGGTCCAGTGCGGCCACCAGGCCTCCCTCTGGACGCTCCACCTCGACCCCGCGCACTCCCCGCCGGTGCACGTAGGGCTCACGGTTGCTCACGATGACCAGAGTGCGTCCACGCAGCGTCTCCTCGACCGCCCGCGCCATGTGCCCGGTGTCGTGCGCGATGGTTGCAAGAGTCATCTCTCGTCACCCCCACCTGGTGCGGCCCGGCCCGCCGCGGCTTTCCCCCGCCACGAGAACGCGGCGAGAAGTGAAAAAACGGCCCAAAGAGATGCCTCTTGGGCCGTCCGGACCATGACCACACCCCTCTCTGGTACGCCTGCGGGGTTAGCTGACGGGCTCGGGCCCAGAGAGCGCCCTACTCGCCGTGACGGCGAGATTCGCCCCACCTTTGGGTTCCCCGCTCCCCGAAGGGATTCGGCGTTCCTCGTCACCTGCGGCTTTGCGATCTCAGACTCCCGTGCCGGCGGTTGCCGCGCGCGGCCGGGAGATCAGGCCACCTCCTCGGGCTCTTGCATGAGGCCGGCGATCACACCGCGGGAACCTGGCACACCAGGCATCGGCTGTGGCTTGCCGTTCTCTGCCACGGAAGCCTGCAAATGCCCGGTCCTGCCTGCACTCCTGGAACAGGACCCCCGGGCCTTGCTGCGTGTCTATGTTAACCATGCCACAGATGCAGCCGGGCATCGTTGCGCTGGCGCAAACACTGCGGCGTTTCTCCCCAAGATACGTGATCTGACTCCACCTGGTTCACGTTTGCGAACACGTCCTGATCTCTCGTTGAATCATTGGGCGCGAAGAACCGTGCGAGGCCTCCCCGACGACGTGCTTGACGGGGACGCCTGGACCGCGCGGGCACCGCCGAAGGAACGGACGAGGCGCAACGGGAAGCCATCTCAGTACACATGTTTAAGGGAACGGCGCCCGCGCAACTGCGCATGGTCCTGGACTTCTGGCAACGCCTGATCCAGGATGATGTGTTCGTGCTTGCCACTTCCATCGCCTACACGGCGACCCTTTCACTGTTCCTCCTGCTGGTGGGGCTCATCGCACTGCTGGGCCGCGTCGTCGACCAGTGGCAGGCACAGCAGGCGATTGTGAATGCCCTCCGGCCCTACCTTCCCCCGGATGGTGTGACCCTGGTCAAGGGGACGCTGGCCGCGGTCATTCACACCCGCGGGACCGTCGGGGTGCTGGCCACCGTCGGGCTCTTCTGGGGCGCCACGGCGGTGGCAAGCACATTGCGCCACAGCCTGAATCGCGTGCTCCGCGTACCCCGAGCGAGACCGTTCTGGCGTCGCAAGCTGGTAGAACTGGCCATGGTCCTCCTGGGGGGCGCATTCTTGAGCCTGTCGCTGGTCGCCAGCGGGATTCTGGCGATGGTCGAGAGGATACGATCGCCGGACGTAGCGGCGGAGTTTGTCCGGAGAAGCCTCGCCCTGGCGCTGACCGCCCGGGCCAGCCCATGGATCTTCTCCGGACTGGCGTTCCTGGCCGTCTACCGTTTCCTGCCCAACCTCCGTTTCGCCTGGCGCAGTGTCCTGGCAGCCACGCTGACCGCCATGCTCCTCTTCGAAGGCGTCAAGCGTGCCTTCTTCTGGTATCTGACCACGATGGCCGACTATCCGCTGGTCTACGGGCCCCTGGCGGTCGTGGTGGTGTTCATGATCTGGGTATACCTTGTGGCCCTGGTGGTGCTGATTGGCGCCGAGGTCATGGTGCGGATCCAGGCAACGCGGCTATGACCAGGCCCGGTCGGGAAGAGTCAGTCGACGGACCGCCGCGTGAGGAAGACCGCCCACGGCAGCGGTAGGCCGGTGGGATCGAGGTGCTCCGGCACGTGGAGGACCCTGCCGCTGAGGACCTCGGTCGGCGCCTCGCGGACGAGGGCCGCGGGAAGCAGGACGCGGGCGCTGGTGAATCCACGCCGGGCGTCCATCGTTGCAGGGAACCTGGGCACGACTACCAGGACGACGTGTGCTTCCCCTTCCCGGGCGTAGGCGAGGAAATGCTCCGCACCCGGTCCCTGCACCGCCAGAGGCTGGTAGCTGCCACGAAACGGCCCGGGCTGCTGCTGCCGTAGCCTGAGGAGCCGGGCGATACAGTACAGCTTCAGCCTTTCGTCTCCGGCCGCCAGCATCCGCTGCAGCACCTGGGCGTCCGGTTCCTGAATCAGCGGCTCGATCTCGTCCAGAACCAGGCGCCTGCACTGGAAGTCCACCGGCCGGCGGTTGTCCGGATCCACCAGAGAGAGGTCGAGGAACTCCGAACCCTGATAGAAGTCGGGCACTCCGGGCGACGTGATCTTCAACACGACCTGGGTGAGGCCGTTGATGAACCCGTAGCGGGCCAGGTCCCGGGCCAGGGGGCCGAGCCATCGGATGAGCCGGGGATCGTCCATCACGCCCCTGACGAACCGTTCCACCGCCGCTTCATAGTCCGGATCGGGATTCAACCAACTGGTGTGCAGTTTGGCTTCCCGAGCGGCTTTGTGCATGTACGCCAGCAGGCGGTCTGCCAGATCGCCCCGGTGCGACCCTTCCCACAGGGCGGCCAGGGTCTGAAAGAAGAGGTACATGTCGGCCGGCGAGGGCCCTCGCTCACCGCCGTAGCGCCGGACCAGAGGTGCCAGAAGCCTCAGGGTCCGCCGCCAAGCCTCGGAGAGTTCGGCCAGCGCGATCAGGCGCATCCGCGTGTCCTCTCCCCGCTTGTGATCGTGCGTGGCGGTGGTGAGGAGCGTGTGCGGACGCCGCAGGCTCCGGAAGCGAGCCCGGGAGTGAAAGGCTTCGGCCGGAAGCGCGAAGCGGCGGGGATCGCCTCCGACTTCGTTCAGTGCCGCCAGGCGAAAGTAGCGGTAGAACGCCGTGTCCTCGACGCCCTTGGCCATCACCACTGACGCGTATTGCTGGAAACGCCCCGTCCAGACCATCGCCGCCTCCCGCAGGTCCGGTCGTACCTCACCCAGGAGCACGCGCAGGATGAACTCGAAGATGCTGGGCTCGCCGGCAGGGTGCCTCTGGCGCCCCTGGTGGATGGCCACCCGCAGCACCTCCATCGCCTGATCGCGGTCGTGAGGCAGGTAGGTCCGGTAGCGCGGCAGCGCGGCCACCACCTCGGCGATGGCCTCGCGCAGCGCTTCAAACGAGAAGTCCCGGGTGTGATAGTCAGCCTCAGAGATACGATCCAGGTCGTAGGCCAGGCGGAACAGCTCCCCGGCCAGGTGATGCCGCATCACCAACAGCTTGCTGCGGTAGACCTCCACCGGGTATGGCGGGGTCCGGGGGACGAACCGGCGGTAGATCTGATCCAGGGGAATCTCACCCCCGGGCCAGGTCAGCACGCCCATGGCGTCGTTGAGAAAGTCGTAGCCGGTCGTCCCTTCGACATCCCAGGCTTCGGGCAGGATCTCGTCGGGGGCCAGAATCTTCTCCACCCAGATCCGGCGGGCACCCACTCGTCTGAGCCGCTCCAGGTATGTGTGAGGGTCGAACAGTCCGTCGACGTGGTCCACGCGGACACCCTCCACACCATCCTCGGCAACCAGAGCGCCCATCAGGCCGTGGATCTCGGCGAACACGTCGTTGTCTTCGACCCTCAGCGCGACCAGTTCGTTGACGTAGAAGAACCGCCGGTAGTTGATCTCGTGGCCGGCGGTCTTCCAGTGCGCCAGGCGCCAGAACTGTTGGTCCAGCAGAGCGTGGAGGCGTTCGCCGGTGAACTGTTCAAGCACGCGATCCAGCGGAATGCGTGCGGCCAGATCTTCGAGCCGGGGCCTCAGGGCCTCCAGAGCCTCGCGCTGTGACGGGCTCAGCAGCCGATAGGCTCGCACCGTCTCCGCCAGATCGATGGCCTCCTCCCGGGCCAGCGGCCGGGCTGCGTCGAGGATGTCGGCGTACGTGGCCGGAGAGAGGGCGAACCGGTGGGCGTGGTAGGCGGCGTAGAACCGTCCGCCGTGGTAGGCGAGCGTGATCTCTCCCCCGTCAAGCGCATCGCCGTACGGCCGGCCCAGGAACGGCAGGAGGATTTTGCCTTTGAGCTCCGGCTTCAGGGGGTCCCACTGGACATCGAAGTAGCGGGCATAAGGGGAATGGGGACCGTACGCCAAAACGTCCTGCCAGCGAAAGCTCGTGGGGCCCGCATCGGCGTGGTTGGGGACAAAGTCCAGGATGAGGGCCAGGCCCAGCGCCCGGGCCTCCTGCTGGAGATCCGAGAAGCCCTGGGCGCCCCCGAGTTCCTCGCGGATACGGCTGTGATCCACGACGTCGTAACCGTGGAGGCTCCCCGGCCGGGCCTCGGTGATGGGCGACAGGTACAGGTGGCTGATGCCGAGCCGCCGGAGGTACGGCAGCAGCGTCCGCACCTCCGCGAACCCGAATCCGGGCCGGAGCTGAAGCCGGTACGTGGCGTTCACGGGGTGAACGCCGCGATGCGACCCGCGGCAAACGAGAATGGGATGGTGCCGCAGGGCAACCGTACCGTCAGTTCTGGCCGTGGCGCGCATTCCGCGTGTTCCCTGCGCCACCGGTTCTGTGCCAGACTCGTCTCAGCCATGACCAGTCTATTCCCAGCCAGACTCTCCAGGTCTCCAAATTCCCTGAACGCGAGCGCTGTCCTTCGCTGACCCGCTTCCTCAGCCCCCAAGCTCCCCGTGGTGCTCTGTAAATCCCTGGACCGGTGCGTGACCATCCATTCCTACCCCGTGCACGGTAATCTCATGGACGAACAACCGCAGTGGGGGCTTGCGGCAGGGAATGCGCGTGAAGAGAAATGGATCTGGACGCACATGTGTACCCTGGTGTCGGGGTATGAAGTACACGGGGTATACTGGTCGTGAGAGCTTCTTTGTTTCGTAGATGGCTGCCAGGACCATCGAGGAGAACTCACTATTCCACCGGGAGGAAGGGCGATGTGGCGATGCCTGCAGATGGCAGCCGCGCTGACCCTGATCACGACGATCCTGCCAGCGGCGGCCGCGGCTCCCCAGCGGTTAGGGGGCACCGTTACGGTGCTGGCCGTGTGGGGAGGTGGCGAACGCGAGAGTTTCCTGGCCATGGTCCGGCCCTTTGAAGCGCAGACCGGGGTCCGAGTCGCGTATGAGGGGACGCGCGATCTGAGCGCGGTCCTGACCACGCGGGTTCAGGCCGGCAATCCTCCCGACTTGGCCGGGCTGCCGGGTCCCGGACAGATGGCCGAATTCGCCAGGCGCGGGCGGCTCATCCCGCTGGACATGGTGCTGGACATGCGCGCCGTGCGGCAGCAGTACACCGCCGGCTGGATCGACCTGGGCAGTACCGGCGGCCGGCTGTACGGGGCCGTCGTCAAGGCGTCCTTGAAAGGGCTCATCTGGTATAACCCCCGGGCATGGGCTAAGGCTGGCTATCAACGCCCCAAGACCTGGGACACGCTGATGGCGCTGACCGAGCGCGCCGCCCGGACCAGGACGACGCCCTGGTGTATCGGCCTTGAGAGCGGCGCCGCCAGTGGATGGCCGGCCACCGATTGGATCGAGGACATCCTGCTGCGGTCCGCGGGTCCGGAGACCTACGACCGCTGGGTCACACATCAGATCCCATGGACCCACGCGGCAGTGAAGCGGGCGTGGCAGACCTTTGGAAAGATCGCCACGACCCCGCGGTTCGTCCTCGGCGGACCTCAGGGGGTACTGGCCACCAATTTTGGCGAATCCCCCTTCCCCATGTTCCTGGACCCGCCCCGCTGCTACCTGCACCACCAGGCCACCTTCATTCAGGACTTCATCCAGAAGCAGTTCCCGCACCTCAAGCCGGTAGCGGACATTGACTTCTTCGAATTTCCGACCATCGATGCCAGATACACGGGAGCGGCGGTGGTGGCAGGGGACCTCTTCGCCATGTTCCGCGACACACCACAGGCGCGGGCGCTGATCCGCTGGCTCGTCACGCCGCAGGCCCAGGCCATTTGGGTCAAACGGGGTGGCGCACTCTCTCCGAACCGTGGGGTGCCCACAAGCGTCTATCCCGATCCGCTGGGCCGCCGGGCGGCAGGGATCCTGGCCTCGGCGCGGATCGTCCGATTCGATGGCTCCGACCTCATGCCCGAAGCGGTCAACGGCGCGTTCTGGAAGGGTACGCTCGAATACGTCCAGAACCCGGCCCGCCTGGACGCCATCCTCGCGAACATCGAGCGCGTGGCGGCGAGGACGTCCACGAGGTAGCT
>JACQTN010000447.1 GCA_016210785.1 Armatimonadota bacterium | reverse complement strand
GGTCAGATCGGTGCAGGCAAAAGCGGATCATCGGCGCGCGGTCCGCGACATGGTGCTAGCCCGACCTTCGGTGCGCCCCTGCCGCTCAGGTTTTCCTCATGCTCTGTGCCTTCTGCTCGCCGCATCGTGCCCGCCCGGGCCCTTTGGCACGGAGGAACCTAGCCCGGCGGCAGCAATCCGGTTAAGGTCGGCCTCGCTGAGCTCGTCCTTGGCCTTCCCCGGCGGCCGGGCTGGCTGCGGCTTCTTCCCCTGTCGGCCCGCCGGTCTCTTCCCTTTCCCTGCCCCCTGCTGGCGTTTCCCGTCCGACAATCTGTCCACCTCCTCGGCAGTCGCCTTGCTGATGCTGAGTCCAGCACTCCCTCCCTCTGGTACAGACATAACTCTAACGGTACTTTCTTACTTCGTGAAGGGGGGTTTCCCCCTCTTTCCTTTAATGGCGAGCCGGCGTGAAGCGCGTGCCCCAACGGGCGCTGGGCGCCCTCGGATAGGTCGGACAGCACCTCGGCCGGCGGGGCGATCGGCTGGCAGACAGGATGGGGATAGGTGGCTCCCAGCCAAGCCTGCCCGCGACCCGCTCCAGGTCCTCCTCGGACAGGTCCCCGCCTGGACCGGACGGATGCACCCTCTCCACGGTAGCGCTCGCGCCAGAGTTGGTGGGCCGTCATGTCACTGGTCTTTCTTGTCGGGGAGGAGACCCAGCGCGGCCAGCCGTACCATCAGCGCCTCTAGAGACGTGCCCCCGACGACGTGCTCCAGAAGGTGCTCGGGCAGTTCCCCCGTGGGGCTCTCGGCGGGCGAGGGTTGCTGTGCCCGCGGCGGGCGATCCCTGCCCCAGAGTGCCATAGCGTCACCTCCCCGGCGCAGTGCCATGGCGTCACTCCCCCTGCCCGCCGGAGGATGCCGCGTGAGCCCGGACGACCAGGCGCAGCAACGCCGCTTCCGCGCCCTGCACGCCGCCCACCACCTGCCGCAGCTCCTCCTCGGACAGATCCGCGCCCGGACCGAGCGGTGCACCCTCTCCGCGGTAGCGCTGGTGCCAGAGCTGCTGGGCGGTCGTGTGGCTCTCCCGGAGATAGATCAGCACGGCGGTCACCCGGGGGTTCACGGACGCATCGGCGAGATCGATGCCCAGCTCTTCGTAGATGACGGTGATGTAGTTTTCGATAGACTTGGGCGCGAGCCGCAGCTCACCGGCAATGGCAGCGTTGGTGAAACCGCGCGCAATGAGGCCAAGGATTTGCGCCTGCCGGGCAGTCAGACGGCCCAGCTCTGATCGGCGGTCCACGGTTGCTCACTCCCGAACTCGCCCGGCATTACAGCGCCTCATACGTTCTGGCCCCGAAGATCTCCTGCTGGTACGTGGTCGGGCCAGGACTCCTCTTTGGGCGTGCGGTACCCGGGTGCCTCGCGCCCACCATGTCCACGTCCTCTCCGACCCTGCTGCGCGCGACCGTCGCCGGGCCAACGATCCCCCGGTCTCACAGAACCCCTCCGAGCAGGACCCGATCGTACGAGGGGCAGTCGGTTCGGCAGCCGCGCGAAAAGATCTGCTTCATCTGCAGGATCGTCTCGGTCAATGTAGTACTGCCACGGTCAAACGTCTATGGGGATTCCCCCCGTTGTCAGCACGGGATGCGTGAACGTATACTCGTGGCGCGAGGACGGGAGCAACGCGATCATCTCAAAAGGGAGGGAACGCTGCCTCTCGCCGACGATGAGTCCGGCGTCGCCTGCTGCGGGTGCCAGGCTCACGTTCCGCGGAAGACACTACCCAGCGCCTTCATCAGGCGCGACAGCCCCTGGTCACGCCCCACCGGCGCGCCGGCCTTTCACCGGCGCGATGGCCGCGTGCTCCTCCGCCGGGGCCGGCCCAGCGCCACCAGAAAGATCACGCTTTTGCCCTGCGCATGGGGCGAGAAGAATGCGGTCACGTCGTCGTCGTAAAAGGTGAGCCCGGTCGCACCCAGCCGCAGGGCGTAGGCGGCCAGGTACATCTTGCCGCCGATGACCCCGGCCTCCAGCATCGCCGCCCGGTACCCGCGGTTCCCGAACCGCGCCAGGCACGCGTCCAGGTCCGCCAGCATGTAGACGTTCGCGCTTGCGTCGGCCGGGAGCGCCTGTTCCAGTCCCAGGTAGCCGGCCTCCCGACGGAAGTCGCCGGCCCGCAGCAGCTCCAGCGCCTGCCGGTCGCGGTGGAAGACGTAGGTCCCCGATGGAAGACCGTCCACGGCGTGGACGATCAGGTAAAGGTGGTTGAGCGCGACGCCGGGCGGGTCGAGGAAGTCGGCGGGCACGCCGCGGGTGGCGGACGCCAGGATCGTGGAGAGGTGCTCGAAGGTGATCGGCTCGCGCGCGAAGCGGCGGCTGGAACCGCGGCGGTGGATGACGCGGGCCAGGCTGTCGGAGGGAATCCCCTCACCCGTGGAGGGCCTGAGGGGAAACAGGCGTCCGGCTGGCGCCGGTTGCGCCGTTGTCGGCGTGCGGTCCCGCCACACCGCCACCTCCGCCTCCGCGGCCAGGGAGGACGCGGCGTGGATGGCGCGGATGGCCGGATAGTCCACTTCGGTCGCCGAGAGCGCCATGGTGGGTAGCCCCAGCGGCGGAGCATCATCGGGTGGAGCCTGCGGCGCCTCAGCCGTGCGTCCCAGAGGCACCAGGACCAGGGCCGCCTCGCGCTCCGGGTTCACGTCCAGGAGGCGGTTGACCGCGCCGTCCACGAACCCGCACACGGCGCGCGCCGGCAGGCGGTGCGCCGCGGACGCGGCGAGCGTGTTGGCGAGGATCGTGCCGCTGTCCCAGAAGCAGTGCCGGTAGGCGCGCGCCCGGTACTTCCAGGCGTTGCGCCAGTAGGTGCTGGTGGCGATGAGCATCACGGGGGCGGCGCGTACGGCGGGCTCCTCCGCCGCGGCCCGCGCCAGCATTCCGCGGTAATCACCGGTTCGCAGCCGGCGCAGCGCGTGGTCGTGCACCGAGTAGTGGTAGATCCCGGCGGGCAGGTCAGGCACATCGCCGCACGCCACGTACAGCTCGATGTGATAGAGCGCCCCGGTGCAGGCCGCGGCCCGAAACGGCATCTGCTGGCCCGCCACCGTGAGAAAGCGCGTGACGCCGGCGGACAGGTGCAGGACGGTGGCGAGCGTGCGCAGATCGGGGACGGTGTCGCCGGGCGGTCCATCCCATGGGGCCGACACCGCTTCCAGCGCGGGCACCGGCACCTCCACCAGGTCCTTCGGCAGCGGGATGGGTGGGAGCGTGGTGTAGATCTTGAAGGACACCGGCTGGTTGGCCCAGTCCAGAGCGTGTGCCCCGGACCTGATGCTCTGGTAGGAGTGCTTGGTGACCTTGTGATACTCCCAGGCGGCGCCGACATTCCGGTTGTCCATGCGCACCCCCTCACCCTACCCTGGCACGTGCCACGTTCCTTGCAAGGTACTCCACCCTACCGCGCTCGCCGGCACGTTCAACGTACATGCAAGTTACTCCAATGCACCGCGCTCGCCGGACTCACGGCGCCCACGGCGCCCCGGGGGGAGAGGGGTAAGAGGAATCCGAGGGCCGCACCGCCGCCACCAGCGCGCGCCAGCGCTCATCGTCCTGTCTCGGCACAAAGGGCAGGTAGTACCC
>JACQTN010000440.1 GCA_016210785.1 Armatimonadota bacterium | reverse complement strand
GTGATGGCGTCCGTGGCCCTCCTGAACGAGCACCCCGACCCGAGCCCCGACGAGGTGCGGCGCGGCCTCGAAGGCAACCTCTGCCGCTGCACCGGGTACCAGCACATCGTCAACGCCGTGCAGTACGCTGCCCGCAAGATGAAGCCATAGGCGGGGAGGTGAATGGCCATGGCGACGGGCTCGCTGGTCGGTATGCCCCTCAAGCGCGTCGAAGATCCCCGCTTAATTACCGGTAACGGCCACTACCTGGACGACATCAAGCTGCCGGGCATGGTGCACGTGGCCGTCGTGCGGAGCCGCCACGCCCACGCGCAGATCGCGCGGATCGACACCGGGAGGGCGGCGGCCGTGCCGGGGGTGCTCGCCGTGTACACCGGGCGGGATCTCCAGGGACAGGTCAGTTCTCTTCCTTGCGCGTGGCAGGCAGGTGGTGTGCCCAACAACGTCAACACACCGCCCGTGCTGGCCCTGGATAGGGTCCGCTGGACGGGCGATGCGATCGCCGCGGTCGTGGCCGAGACTCCAGCGATCGCCGAGGATGCCGCCCGCCTCGTGGAGGTGGAATACGCCCCGCTCCCCGTCGTCGTCGACGCCCAAGCGGCGACGAACCCCGGGGCTCCGCAGCTTCACGATAACGCCCCTGACAACGTCTGCATGCGGTGGACGGCGGGCGACGACGCGGCCGCGCAGCGCGCCCTCCAGGATGCGGACGTGGTGGTGCGGCAGCGGCTGATCAACCAGCGCCTCATCCCCAATCCCATCGAGGGACGTGGCGCGATCGGCCGGTACGACCCGGGCACGGGCGAGTACACGGTCTGGATGACCTCGCAGGCGCCCCACGTCATGCGCCTGCTGCTCGCGGCGTTCGTCCTGGGCGTCCCCGAGCACAAGGTCCGGTGCATCTCGCCCGACGTGGGCGGCGGGTTTGGGGCGAAGATCTTTCTCTACGGCGACATGGCGCTGGTCGCCTGGTGCAGCCGGCAACTGGGCGGGCGCCCGGTGAAGTTTGTGGAGAGCCGCAGAGAGAACTACGTGGCCACCACACACGGCCGCGACCACGTTACCGAGATCGAGGTGGGGGCCAGGAAGGACGGGACCATCACCGCCCTGCGGGTGAAGACGTACGCCAATCTGGGGGCGTATCTGTCCACCATCGCCCCCGGCATCCCCACCACGCTGTACGGACGCATGCTGGCCGGCTGCTATCGCATCCCCCATATCTTCTGCGAAGTGCTCGGCGTCTACACCAATACCGCGATGGTGGACGCGTACCGGGGCGCCGGGAGGCCCGAGGCGACCTACGCCGTGGAGCGCGCGGTGGATCTGGTGGCGGCGAAGCTGAGCATGGACCCCGCGGAGGTCCGGCGCAAGAACTTCATCCCGCCGGATGCGTTTCCCTACAAGAACCCCGTGGGCATGCTGCCCTACGATTCAGGGGACTACGGCAAGACGTTGGCCAAGGCGCTGGAGATGGTGCGGTACGACGAGTTTCGCCGCGAGCAGGAGGTGGCGCGGCGCCAGGGACGGTACCTGGGCATCGGGTTGTCCAGTTATGTGGAGGTCTGCGGCGTGGCGCCCTCGGCCTGGATCGGCCTGCCGGGCGAGGGATGGGGTGCAGGGCTGTGGGAGAGCGCCAACGTCCGGATGCACCTCACGGGCAAGGTGGTGGTGACCACCGGGTCCCTCCCCCACGGGCAGGGACACGAGACGACCGTCGCCCAGATCGTCGCCGACGAACTCGGGGTGCCGATGGACGACGTGACCGTGGAGCACGGCGACACCCTGGGGACGCCCTTCGGGTACGGGACGTACGGCAGCCGCAGCGCCGCGGTAGGCGGTGTGGCGGTGTACAGGAGCCTGCAGAAGGTGAAGGACAAGGCGCGGCGGCTGGGGGCGCATCTGCTGGAAGCCTCCGAGGCCGACGTGGTCTACGAGGGGGGCAAGGTCTT
The DNA here is from genome assembly GCA_016210785.1 of Armatimonadota bacterium. Lineage (GTDB taxonomy): Bacteria > Sysuimicrobiota > Sysuimicrobiia > Sysuimicrobiales > JACQTN01 > JACQTN01. Next base: position 2,248 of record JACQTN010000440.1, on the reverse strand, counting down.
CGTCAAGGGCGCCCCCGACCGCTCGAAGACCATTCAAGAGATCGCCCTGGCCGCCTCGGTTGCCTACAATCTCCCCAAGGGCATGGAGCCGTTCCTGGACGAGACCAGTTACTACGATCCGCCCAACTGCACCTTCCCCTTCGGCACCCAGGTGGCCGTCGTCGAGGTCGATCCCGAAACCGGCCGGGTGGAACTCAAGCGCTACGTGGCCGTGGACGACGTGGGCAAGGTGATCAACCCATTGATCGTCGACGGTCAGGTCCACGGTGGTATCGTGCAGGGGGTCGGGCAGGCGCTGTGGGAAGGCGCCGTGTACGATGCCAACGGCCAGTTGGTGACCGGCTCGATGATGGATTACGCCGTCCCCAGGGCGGCCTGGTTCCCGACGCTTGAGGTCGCACGCACAGAGACACTTTCCCCGGTGAATCCCCTGGGGGTGAAGGGCGCCGGAGAAACCGGAACCATCGCGGCGACCCCGGCGGTCGTCAACGCCGTGGTCGACGCGCTCCGCCCGCTCGGCATCCATCACCTGGACATGCCGCTGACGCCGGAGCGGGTGTGGCGGGCGATGCAGTCGAAGAGATGAAGCGGGGGAAGGCCGATAGCTCCGAGAACATCGCGGGGAGGAGACACCGATGATTCCTGCGGCATTCGAGTACGCGGCGCCCAAGACGGTGGACGAGGCCCTGGCCCTGATGCAGAAGCTCGGGGCCAATGCCAAGGTCCTGGCGGGCGGGCAGAGCCTGCTGCCCATGATGAAGCTGCGCCTGGCCAATCCTGCGCACGTCATCGACATCGGCCGCATCCCCAACCTCCGCTACATCAAGGAAGACGGGCGGCACACCCTCGCCATCGGCACCACCACCACCCACTGGGAGATCGAGTCCAGCGACCTGTTGAAGAAGAAGTGCCCGCTGCTGGCGGAGACCGCGGCGCAGATTGGCGACGTGCAGGTGCGCAACGTCGGCACCATCGGCGGCGCCCTGGCCCACGCCGATCCCGCCGCCGACTACCCGGCCGCGATCCTGGCGCTGGAGGCGGAGATCATCGCCCGGGGCCCCAAGGGTACGCGGACTGTCAAGGCCGGGGAGTTCTTCAAGGGCATCTTCACCACGGCGCTGGGCGCCGACGAACTGCTGGTGGAGGTGCGCGTGCCGATGCTGGGCACCGGCACCGGTGGCGCGTACTTGAAGATGGGCCACCCGGCCTCCGGGTTCGCCATCGTCGGCTGCGCGGCGGTGGTCACGGTGCAGGGGGGAAAGTGCGCCTCGGCCCGCGTGGCCTTCACGGGGGTGAGCGACCGGGCCTTCCGCGACGCCGCCGTGGAGAAGGCCATCACGGGGAAGGCGCTGGACGCCCAGTCTGTCGCCGCGGCCGCGGAACAGGCGGCGGGGGGCGTGGCGCCGCTGTCCGACTACTACGCGTCGGCCGACTACCGGAGCCATCTGGCGAAGGTGTTCGCCAAGCGGGCGCTCATGAAGGCCGTGGAGCGAGCGAAGTAGGAAGGAGAAGCAGGCACGGCGCAGTTTGCACACGGGGGCTTTACATAGTAGTATATTGATAGCGCGTAGGGCCCCAGGGGCGGATCGGGGGGAGGCAGGTCATCCCCCCGCCGTATTTTCGGACTTTATTCTGTCGGACGAGTTCATTGGAGGTGCTCATGCACCCGGAGATCCAGCGCATCCAGGACATGCTCCAGGAGCACGGGTACATCACGGACCGGCCCATCGCCACCGCCATCTACCTGGCCATGCACCTGCGCAAGCCGCTCCTGGTGGAGGGGCCGGCGGGCGTCGGCAAGACCGAGATCGCCAAGGTCATGTCCCGCGCCCTGAACACGGACCTGATCCGCCTCCAGTGCTACGAGGGGCTGGACGCCACCACGGCCCTGTACGAGTGGAACTACCAGCGCCAGATGCTGCGCATCAAACTGGAGGAGCAGACCGACCGCTCCGTGGAGGAAAAGGAGGCCACCATCTTTGGCGAGGCATTTCTGCACAAGCGGCCGCTCCTGCAGGCCATCACCCACCACCAGGCGCCCGAGCTGCTCATCGACGAGTGCGACCGGGTGGACGAGGAGTTTGAAGCCTTCCTGCTGGAGGTGCTCTCCGACTGGCAGATCACCATCCCGGAGATGGGCACCATCAGAGCCACCCACGTGCCGCACGTGGTGGTGACCAGCAACCGTACCCGCGAGCTGTCCGACGCCCTGCGCCGGCGCTGCCTGTACCTGTGGATCGACTACCCG
>JACQTN010000446.1 GCA_016210785.1 Armatimonadota bacterium | reverse complement strand
AGGGCGGGGGTGAGGGGTGGCTGCTCACCGTGCCTCTCTACCCCCACCCTGCGCTCTCCCAAAAGGAGAGGGGCATTCTCAGCATAGGAGGAACGCTCATGCACGCGGGAGCCGATAGACCCACCATCACGGCGCCTCGCGGCGTCGTGGCCAGCGGCCACTGGCTGGCCAGCGCCGCGGGGCTACGCATTCTCCACGCCGGCGGCAACGCCATCGACGCCGGCGTGGCCGCGGGGCTGGTGCTCAACGTGGTGCATAACGAGATGTGCAGCGTGGGCGGCGTGGCGCCCATCATCGTCTACCACGCGAAGCGGCGGCGCGTGGAGACCATCAGCGGGTTGGGCCGGTGGCCGCGCGCGGCGTCCATCGAGTACTTCCAGACGCACCACGGCGGGACGCTGCCCGGCGGCATGCTGCGGTGCGTCCACCCCGCGGCGGCGGACGCCTGGTTCACCGCGCTGGAGCGGTACGGGACGATGTCCTTCGGCCAGGTGGCGCAAGACGCCGCCGCTCTCGCCGAGGGCGGGTTCCCGGTGCACGAATTGATCTCATGGCGGGTGAGCCGGCATCTGGACGAATACAAGCAGTACCCGCTGAACCGCCGGTGGTTCGTGCCGGACGGCGAGCAGGCAATCCAGCCCGGCCGGCGGCTGCGCATGCCGGACCTGGCCGTGGGCCTGCGGCGCCTCGCCGCAGAGGAGGCGCGCCACCGGCGCAAGGGGCGCGCGGCGGCGCTGCGGGCGGCGCGCGACCTGATCTACAAGGGCGAGATCGCGCGCGAGATGGTGGTGTACGGCAAGAAGTACGGAGGGCTCTTCACCCTCGATGACATGGCCGACTTCTTCGTGCAGGTGGAACCCCCCATCCGCACCACGTACAGGAACTACGAGATCTACGGGTGCGGCCCGTGGTGCCAGGGGCCGGTGTTCTTGATGGCGCTCAATATCCTGGAGCACTTCGACCTGAAGGCGCTGGGGCTCGGCACGCCCGCGTACTACCACGTCATCACCGAGGCGCTGAAGCTGGCCTTCAGCGACCGCGAGAAGTTCGTGGGCGATCCGGAGTTCGTGGACGTGCCGATCGGCGGGATGCTCAGCAAGGAGTACGCGAAGGCGCGCGCCGCCCAGATTCGCATGGACCGGGCGTACCCAGGGATGCCGCGGCACGGCGACCCGCAGGCGTACGGGGCGGAGATCTACGGCGGCGGGCGCAGGCGCACGGGGGAAGTCGCCGCACGCGCGGCGGCCGCAGTGGCGGCTCCCTCAGATGCCGCGGGCCATGTGGCGCGCGACGGTGAGGTGGGCCGGCGTGGCGCACGGGAGGGCGGCGACGGCCGAAGCCGCAGCGGGGCGCGCGACGGAGGCGCCGGTGGCGCACGCGCGCGAGGCGGCGGCCGGGTCCCGGGTCGCGGCAGCACGGCCCGCGGCGGTCCCCACCGTGCCCTCGATCCCGACCTGGAAGACACCACCTACGTCGCGGCCATGGACGATGAGGGCAACATCTTCTCGTGCACGCCCAGCGACGGATACCCGGGCGTGCCCATCGTGCCGCGCGTCGGCTTCTCGTTTTCCAAGCGCGGCTCCCAGTCGTGGCTCGAACCCGATCACGCCAGCAGCCTGGCACCCTGGAAGCGGCCGCGCCTGACGCCCAACCCCGCGTTGGTGTTCAAGGACGGCCGCCCGTGGATGGCCCTCGGCACGCCCGGGCTGGACATGCAGCCGCAGGCGATGCTGCAGGCGTTCATCGCCCACGTGGAGTTCGGCCTGCCGCTACAGGCGGCCATCGAGGTGCCGCGCGTCGGCACCTACTGCTTCCCCAGCACGGCGTACCCGCACGAGATGGAAGGCGTGCTGCGCGTGGAAGGCCGCGTGCCGGAGGAGACCTATCGGGCGCTGGCGGACCTGGGGCATCGCGTGGAGCGATGGCCCGACCGCACGCATTCGGCGGGCGCGGTGTGCATGATCGCCCGGGACTTCGACACCGGGTTCCTGCACGGGGGTGCCGACCCGCGGCGGATGAACTACGCCGTGGGCTACTGAGATATCTGGGCGCCGGCTACGCCAGCCTGTCCAGCGCTGCCCGCACCACCTGGGCCGCCTGATCCAGCGTATCCACCACCCGGTTGCGTGCGCGGATCATCGCCGCCCACCACAGCTGAAACGCTTCCGAGTCCCGCGGATACTTCGCCAGCGACGGATACGGTGCCAGCGTCGGGACCATCTGCGTCTGCCACGCGTGGCCGTAACGATCCTGGCCGTAAGCCCCGGCCACGGTCGAGGCGACGGGTACCAGCAGCCGCGACAGGGCCATCATCGTCTGGTTGAGGACGCCGGCCGCGCCGGCGTCCGCGTCCTTCGTCCCCGGCCGCGCCCGGGGGCGCCACGCCGCGCTCTGCGCGTCGAACCGCGTCACCAGGTCCTTGAACTGCCGCGCCCGGTCCGCCGTGCCCCACATGTCGATCCCGGGCACGTCCAGCGCGGCCAGTTCCTCGAGTCTGGCCGCGAAGCGCGTAGCCAGCGGCAGGTACTCAAAGGGCAGCACCGGCTCCGTCAACAGGCCCCAGATCCAGCGCGCGTACACCCGCAGGTGGAGCGCCAGCAGCGCCTTGTCGATCTTGTCCAGCGTGTTGTGGATGGAGTGGTGCCACCACCCCAGCGTGGCCAGGGCCGTGCGCTTGATTTCCTCTTCCGTGAAGGACATCTCCCCGGCCAGGCTGGGCAGCCCCACACCGAAGAACGACTGGTCGCCCGTCTTCTGCTGGCGGCCCCAGCGGACAGGCATGTCGCCGGCCGTCTCCCGCGTCGCCTGCACCACGTAGTTCTGCGCGTCGTCGGTGGAGTGGAGATGCCACACGGACGAGCCGGTCATCGCCGGCTGGTCGATCTGCATGTACGCCACGCACAGGCGGCGCAGCCGGTCCCAGTTCACGTCTGCGAAGCGCGACGAGGAGACCATGGTGCCGGTCTCGTGGGCGATCCACAAAGCGGTGACGAGCCCGCGCGCCAGATCGTCCCGGTACCGGCCGAATACCTGCGCCAGCTCCATCATGCAGGCGTCGCCCGCGGCGTTGTCGGTCGCCTGTGGGCCGAACCAGGAGTCCATGTGCCCGCCCAGCAGGAGAAACTGACGGCCAGCGTCCGTGCCGAACTCGGCGCTGGTCATGGTGAGCGGCTTCCAGCCGTTCTCCGCACGGGCGTCGAGCCACACACGCACCGGCCCGACCTCGCACAACCGCTTCAGGCGCAGGCCCTCCGTACGGGCGATCCCCACGCAGGGCAGGTCCGGCATCTCGTGCTCCAGCGTCTCGGGTGTCGGGTTGCCCCACGCCGACTTCATCGAGCCGAAGGGGACGGCCTCGTTGGTCTCGTTGCCCCAGTTCATCATGATCTGGGCGATGGAGCCGCGCTTCCACGCCACGTACGCCTTCTCGTGGCGCGCCGGGGAGTACGAGAGTTCGGAGAGGGTGATCTTGCCGCGGACGTCTTTGCCCTCGTACTCCTTCTCCGCGCCGGACCCGACGTACATCAGGTCGCCCTCCAGCCCGGGCGTGGGCGCGGAGTGCCCCAGCGTGTGCGCGGCGATCTCGCGCCGCTCCGGGGCCAGCACGCGTACCCGCGCCTCCTCCGGAAAGGAGACGAGCCCGGGAAACTCGTGCATCCGCACGTCCAGCCCCGCCTTCGTGAAGACGTCGTTGGCGTACTCCGCCATGCGCCGGGCGTTGGGCGACCCGGCGAGCCGGGACGGGATCTGCGTCGTGATGTGCTCGATGTGCGCATATGCCCGATCTGGCGAGATGTCCCGGAGAACCTGGTCGAGCGAGACACGCATCGTTGGGTCTCCTCCATCTGGTACCTTCGCACGCCAGAGCATCTTCGCTCCCGGTGCCGGGGTTCCTGGGTCCGCGTCGCCGCCGGACGCGCGCCCGTGCAGGCCTCCTTCCGCGCCATGGCTCGCCCGCCGTCCGCCCGCGTCCAGGCGCGCGGTTCCACGCCTGCGCCCGGCAACTTTCCGCGTTGGCCCACTGCGCGGCATTCCCGCCGGTGCCGGTTCCGTCGCCCGCCGCGCCCGGCCCACGCGGGTGAATCTGCTCTCGCCCGTGCGGGTGTGCGTACCCGCCCCGCGGCAGGAAACCGGGCCGCGCGGCAAAGTAGTAATATAGATGAGTGTCGCGCGATTCATGTGTGTGGAGGACGTGCATGGTCATGCCGGGGAACGCGTTCATCTGGCCGGGTTGGATCGTCGCCTACGTCGATCCCACCGCCGGCGGCGTGCTGCTGCAGATCATCCTGGGTGGTCTCGCCGGTCTCTTCGCGGTTCTCAAGCTGTCCAGGACCAGCCTGCGCTTCTATCTCCGCAGACGATTCCGTCGGGGAGATGGGGAGGAAGCCGGAAACGCCTGAATGACCAGAGGCCAGGCGCCGCCTGCAGGCGGGCGGCGCGGGGCAGGCGTCCGGCGCGCCTGCCCTCGAGTCGCGGCTGTTGCCCGCACGCTTCGCCAGCTCCAGGGAAGAGATGAGATTGCCTTACCGGCATCCCGGGTCGTTCCGGGACCCCGACAGCGGCGTGCTCATCGACGGCGACCGGGTACTGCGCTACTTCTCTCCCCGCGGCGCCGCCGACTTCGCCGTGCTGGCGGAGACCGGCCTGATCGACTCCCTGGCAGGCGCCGGCAAGGTCGTCCCGTACCGCGTGGTTGACGCCTCTCGCCGGCCCGCGGCCGTGCGGGAGCTGGCGCCGGATGCGTCGCTCGTCGTCGAGCATCCCCGGCTGCCGTTCATCTCGTACCCGTACGAGTGGTCCTTTGACATGCTCAAGGCCGCCGCGCTGCTCCATCTCGACATCCTGAAGTGCGCGCTGTCGGACGGGTGGGTGCTGAAGGATGCCAGCCCCTATAACATCCAGTTTGCGGGTTCGGAGCCGGTGTTCATCGATCTGGGCTCCTTCACGCGCTACGAACCCGGGAAGCCGTGGGCGGCCTACCACCAGTTCTGCCAGATGTTCCTGGCGCCTCTCCTGCTGCAGGCCGCCAAGGGGGTGCCGTTCCAGCCCTGGCTGCGGGCCTGCGTGGACGGCATCCCCCTCGAGCACCTGTACCGGATGCTGGCGCTGCGGCAGAAATTGCGCGGGCCAGCACTTCTGCACGTGGTGATGCCCGTGTTGCTCAACCGTCTGTTCGGCTCGACCGCGACGCCCTCCCAGGCCGCGCAGGCCCGGCGGCTGCACAAAACCGACATCCTGCGTCTGGTTGACGGACTCTCCGCGGCGGTGGCCTCCCTCCGGAGCGCCGCGCCGCCCTCGGCGTGGACCTCTTACGAGGCGGAGGACGGGTATGACGCGCAGGCGCGCGCCCAGAAGCTGGCATTCGTGGAGCACGCCCTGGGGGCGGCGAAGCCGAAGATGGTGTGGGATCTGGGATGCAACCAGGGGCGGTACAGCGTGGCCGCGTCCCGGCACGCGGAGCACGTGATCGCCATGGACCGCGACGAGGGCGTCGTGAACGCGCTCTATCACCGGGTGCGGGACAGCCACCGCAACGTGCTGCCGCTGGTACTCGATGTCACCAATCCCTCCCCCGACCAGGGCTGGGCGCAGTGCGAGCGGGCGGGACTCGCCGCGCGGGGGCCGGCCGACTTCGTCCTGTGTCTGGCCCTCATCCATCACGTGGTCGTCGCCGGCAACGTGCCCCTCCGGGCGTTTGTCGCGTGGCTGGCGGAGGTGGCCCGGGAGGGCATCCTGGAATTCGTGCCCTCCACAGACCCCGCGGCCGCGCGGATGCTGCAGTGGCGCCGCGGCGTGGGGCTGCATCCGGGGTACGACCAGTCCGGCCTGGAGGCCGCGTTGAGGGAGCACTTCACCGTGCAGGAGACGGCCAGGCTTCAAGGTTCTGAACGCCTGCTGTACTGGTTCCGGCGATGAGGCGCGCGGCCGCGTCCCCCTCCGTCCCCGGGCGTCTCAACAGCGCCGCCCTGGCATTCAGCGCCGCCACCTGGCTGTTTGCCGAGCCGCTCTACGGCAGGATCGTGGGTCAGGGGGTCTGGGTTCTCCTCCCGCTGATCCTCGTCGTCCAAATGATCCCGGCGCTCGGCTTCTTCGTCGTGGACCGGACCCTCGCCCGCTACGACCGGCCGGGGCGGTGGCTGCGCGCCTATCGCACGATGCTGATGGCGGCCGCACTGATGTCTCTGCTGCGGCTGATCCATCTCAGGCACTGGCCGGGTATGGCGGAAGTGTCCGGTGCCTTCACGTACGGGCTGATCCTCGCGACGGCAGCGGCGTGCGTCGGGGCGGGCGTCCTGGGCTACCGGTTCGTGCAGTGGTCCTTCATCTTCCTGGCGCCGCTGCTGATCTTCTCCACCGGCCAGTTCGTCCACGAGAACGCCGCGCGGGACGCTCAGGCCCGGCAGGCGAGGACAGCGGCCGACGCGGCCCGGCCCACAACGGCGCCGGGGCCGGTCTTCGTCATCATCTTCGATGAGCTGACCCGCGACGTCCTGGTGAAGAATGGCGAGGTGGACGGGGCCAGGTTTCCCAACTTCAAGGCGCTCGCCGCCCGGGGCGCGTGGTTCACGGACGCCACCAGCAACTACTGGCTCACCTGCCTGTCGGTGCCGAGCCTGCTCACGGGCCGCGCGGTGTCGCTCGACGCCGGCGGGTGCGCCGCCGGTTCGGACGCCATGGATGACGCCAGCCTGTTCGGAGTCCTGGCGCGCCGCTTCCGGGTCAGCATCTACGAGGAATACCTGAACAACTGCCTTAGCCCCGCCTTCACCTGCTACGGCGTCTCCTATCTGGCGGCGCGCTATCCGCACGTGGCCCTGATCAATCACCTCGTCCCGCTGGCCGAACGGCCGGGGTTGCTGTCGCGTGCCGCCAGCGGGAGCCGTTATCATGCGTACACGCTGCCGCTGTTCCGCACGTTCCTGAACAGCATCCGCCGGGACGACGCCGCGGGGCGCGCGTACTATTACCATGCTCTGCTTCCCCACTTCCCTTACCAGTTCAACGCGGACGGGACCCCGCACGGGTCGCCGTACCGGTCCTTCACCGCCGACGGGAAAACTGACGCGCTCACCTGGAAGAACTACGAGCAGCAGACGATGTTCGTAGACCGCCTGCTGGGCAATTTCCTGGACCGGCTGCGGCGGGAGAGATTGCTGCAGCGTGCCACGATCATCGTGACCTCCGATCACGGCCCGGGCAATCTGGAGGACGTGAGGGATGGCCGCCACCCGGAGGAGTTGAGCCCCGCCGCCGCCCGCGTGCCCCTGCTGATCGCGGGGCCCGGCGTGAGGCCGCAGGTGGTGAACGTGGACTACCAGCACGTCGATTTTCTGGCGACGGTGGCCGACGTCCTGGGCGTCGGGCCGCCGGCCGGCACACAGGGCGTGTCGGCGTTCGCGGCGGACCGGCCGGTCCGGCCCAAGGTCTTCTTCTGGCGCGGCGGCCGGTACCTGTTCGACCGGGCCACCGGTGCCCTGCGCCTGTCGGAAAGCGATCCGGCGCATCACCTCTGGCAGTTGTGGGGCGCGCGGTAGGTGGCTCCGACCCGCCCCCTCAATCAAGGGCGCGCGGCCGCGTCACAGTGTCCGGCGTGGCGGGCGCGGTTGCGGACGACATCTCCGTGAGGAGGAGCGGGCGGCGATGGCGCACACGACGGCGATTGCCAACGCAGACTGGGTCGTGGGCTACGATGGTGCCGGACACCGGCTGATCCGTGGCGGCACGGTGGCCTTCAGCGACAACACGATCACCTACGTGGGCACGGGCTACGCCGGACCGGCGGACACCGTCATCGACGGCCGCGGCCGGGTGGTGATCCCGGGCCTCATCAGCACCCACGCCCACCTGACCACGGAGGCGCGCAACAAAGGGTTCCTGGAGGATGCCGGCAGCCGCAAGCTGTGGCACTCCGGGCTGTTCGAGTACATGCCCGCCATGGGCATGGCCGCCTTCGACCAGGAGGCTGTGGTGGACGTCCTGCGCTTCTCCCTGGTGGAGCTGGTCAAGAGCGGGTGCACCGCGGTGTTCGAGCTGGGCCGGCCCACCGAGAAGACGCTGGTCGCCATGGAGGAGTCGGGCCTGCGCATCTTCACGGGGCCCATGTACCGGTCCGCCCGCTGGCACACGCAAAACGGGCACGCCGTGCACTACCAGTGGGACGAGGAAGCAGGGCGGCACGGCCTCCGCGAGGCGGTGGACTTCGTCGAGCGGCACAGCAGCGCCTGGGGCGGCCGGCTGACCGGCGTGCTGTGCCCGGCGCAGGCCGACACCTGCACGCCCGAGCTGCTGCGGGAGACGATGGCCGCCGCGCGCCGGTTGGACACGCGCGTCCAGATCCACGCCGCGCAGAGCGTCAGCGAGCACTTGGAGATGATGCGGCGGCACGGCATGACGCCCATCGAGTTCCTGGCCCGGCAAGGGATGGTGGGGCCGCAGGTTATCATCGGCCACGCCCTGCTGCTCGCCCACCACAGCGCGATCCGTTACCCTGACCACGACGATCTGGGCGTGCTGGCCCAGACCGGCACCCACGTGGCCCACTGCCCGTGGGTCTTCGGCCGGCGCGGCGTGCACATGGAGTCCTTTGGCGGCTACCTCCGCCGCGGCGTCAACGTGACCATCGGTACCGATACCTGCCCCCAGGACATGATGGAGGAGATGCGGTGGGCGGCGGTGCTGTCCAAGAATGCGACCAATGACGCGGCGTGTCCCACGGCGGCGGAGACGTTCACGGCGGCGACGCTGAACGCGGCGCGGGCGCTGGGGCGGGAGGACCTGGGGCGCCTGGCGCCGGGGGCGAAGGCCGACGTCGTGATCTTGGACGGCCGGGCGATGACCATTCGGCCCCTGCGCGACCCCGTCAAGAGCATCGTGTATTACGGCGCGAGCCGCAGCGTGGAGACGGTGATCGTGGATGGGCGGGTGCTGGTGCGCGGCGGACAGGTGTTGGACGTGGACGAGTACGTGCTGGCGGAGCGCCTGCAGGGCGTGGCGGAGCGCACGCTGGCCGGGGTGAAGGAGCGAGACTGGGCCGGCCGCACCCACGAGCAGCTGTCGCCGCTCTCGTTCCCGCTGTGGGAGGGGCCGCCGTCCTAGCGCGACGTCTCCTTGATCCGCTTGCCGGCGGGGAGAGCGCGTCGCACCAGGTGGTGCCGGCACCCGCCAGCGGAGGAATTCCAGTGGACGTCATGGAAGTGCGCAGCAAGGGCCGGCAAACCTGTGTCGCTGCTTCCTCTTCGTGATTCTTCTTGTCCTTTCTCGCCGGCCAGCCCCACGCGAACTCCGACACGGTGCCTTCAGCAGAGGCCCCTTAGGGGGTGAGAGCTTTCGACTCAGACGGGAGACCGGCGCGCGAGGAGCTTTCTCCAGGAGCTTTCTGGTGAGACTGGGCAGACCGAGGAGCGTGAGGAAGATGACGAGGCGTCGGATTTCATCGGCGGCACTGCTGGTTTCCTCCTGTCTCGTCCTGTTCGCCCTTGCCGCCTGGGTGCCGGAGCCAGCGGGCGGAGCGGCCCCGGCCCGGAGAGGCGGCGTCCTCAAGTACGCGATGACCCAGGAGCCTGACACGCTGGACCCGGCCCGCACGGCGCTGGCCGTGGCCAACCGCGCGTTCATGAACATCTTCGACACGCTGGTGTACAAGACCGCCGACGGAAAGTACCATCCCGGCCTGGCGGAGTCGTGGACGATCTCCCCGGACGGCAAGGAATACACCTTCAAGCTGCGCCGGGGCGTGAAATTCCACGATGGCACGGCGCTGGATGCGGAGGCCGTCAAGTTCACGTTCGACCGCATCGTGGATCCCGAGACGAAGGCGGGCGGCGCGCGCAGCGCTCTGGGGCCTTACGACAGCACCGCAGTAGTCGATGCGCAGACGGTCAAGGTGCGTTTCAAGAGCGCCTTCGCGCCGTTCATGGATGGTCTCTCCGCGCCGACCCTCTCCATCGTGTCGCCGGCGGCGGTGAAGAAGTGGGGCACGGACTTCGGTCAGCATCCGGTGGGGTCGGGGCCATTCATCTTCAAGGAGTGGGTCCCCAAGAGCCACGTCATCATCACCCGCAACCCTCAGTACAACTGGGCCCCGGCCATTTTCAAGCACCAGGGACCGCCCCACCTCACGGAAGTGCGCTTCAATTTCGTGCTGGAGGCGGGCCCGCGCATGGCCAGCCTGGAGACGGGGGAGACCAACTTCATCGAAGCGGTCCAGGCGCAGGATCTGCCCCGGCTGCAAGGCAATACCAAGGTCTCCATTCTCCGGGCGCCCATCGGCGGCATGCCCTTCTCCATCATGGTCAACGTGAAGAGGACCCCCACCGACGACCTCAAGGTGCGCCGGGCCATGACCCTCGGCTTCAATCCCCAGGTCGTGGTCAACACCTTGTTCAAGGGCATCCACGAGCGGTCCTATGGGCCCATGGCCCGGGTGCAGTGGGGGTACGATCGGGCCATCGAGAGCATGTACCCCTTCGACCAGGCCAAGGCCCGGGCGCTGCTGGAGGAGGCCGGCTGGAAGGTTGGCGCGGGGGGCATCCGCGTCAAGGACGGCAGGCCGCTCAAAGTCCTGATGATCACGCAGCCCGGCGCGAAGACCGAAGGGCTGGAGCTCATCATGCAGGCGCAGTTCAAGGCCATCGGGATCGACATGGAGATCTCCCACCGCGACCGGGCGGCGGGCTACGCGGCCTACTCCGTGGGCGAGCACCACCTGGCCCCGATCTTCCTGTACGTGTCCGAGCCCCACGTGATGTACTATGCCTTCCACTCCAGCAACATCGGGAAGGGGTTCAACCGTACCTTCTACGCCGACAAGCGGCTGGACGAAGCGCTGGAGACCGGGGCTGCCACCACCGATCCCGCGTCACGGCTGCGGCTGTACAGCCTGGCGCAGAGGATCGTCATGGACCAGGCGCTCATCATCCCCGTCTACGATCAGTTCGCCGTCTACGCCGTGAGCAGGGCGGTGAAGGAGATCAGATTCGACGTGCGGACCTATCCCTGGCTCTTCGACGCGTACGTGGAGGGAGCGAACTGATCCCCGATGCGGCGCTATCTGGCCCGCCGGCTCCTCGGCACCGTCGGCGTGCTGTTGGGGGTCGCGGCAATCACGTTCCTCATCATGCGCCTGCTGCCGGGGGACGTGGCGCAGATGTTGCTGAGCGAATGGGGGGCCAGCGCGGAGCAGGTCAAGACGCTGCGCCGGCAGTTGGGCCAGGATGAGCCCCTCCATCCCCAGTTTGCCAGGTTCCTGTGGCGGGCGGCCCAGGGCGACCTGGGCCGCTCCATCCATACCCACCGCGCCGTTGTGCAGGAGATCGTCTCCCAGTTCTCCAGCACGCTCCAGCTCACCCTGGCCGGGCTGATCATCGGCGTGGGCCTGGGCATCGTGCTGGGAGTCCTGGCGGCCTTTCGCGAGAACACCTGGGTCGACGGCGTGAGCATGGGCCTGGCCCTGCTGGGCGTCTGCATCCCCAACTACTGGCTCGGGCTGGTGATGATCTACATCTTCTCTCTCCGGCTGGGCTGGTTTCCGGCCATCGGTGTGGGGGGGTGGGAACGGCTCGTGTTGCCAGCCATGGTCCTGGGCATCGGCGTGGCGGCGGTGATCGCCAGACTCACCCGCTCTAGCCTGCTGGAGATCCTGCGCCAGGAGTACATCGTCACGGCACGGGCCAAGGGGCTGCCGCAGCGGATCGTGCTGCTGCGCCATGCCCTGCGCAACGCGCTGATTCCCGTGGTCGCCATCGTGGGCCTGAATTTCGGCAACCTTCTCTCCGGGGCGGTGGTGATCGAGACGGTGTTCTCGCGGCAGGGCCTGGGCCGCCTGACCATCACCGCGATCCTGGGCAAGGACTTCACTCTCGTGCAGGGCACGGTGTTGTTCTCGGCGCTGGTCTACGCCGTCACCAACCTGCTGGTCGATCTGACGTACGCCGTGATTGATCCGCGGATTACCTACGGCTAGGCCACATGGCGCTGCAACCCGCGGCCTCCCGCTTCGATGAGCGCGAGCGGACGCTCGTTGCGGAACCGGCCCGCCGGCAGGGCTGGCGTGTGTCGCTGCTGGCGCGCCTGGCGCGGCGCCGCGCCGCCGCCGCGGGGCTCGCGCTGCTGGTGGTCCTGCTGGCGTCTGCCGTGTTTGCCCCGCGGGTCAGCCCGCACGATCCTGTGGGCATCGCGCCGCAGGACGCGCGGGTGCCACCGGGGCCCGCCTACTGGTTTGGCACTGACCAGTTCGGCCGCGACGTGTTCAGCCGGGTGCTGTACGGCGGCCGGACCTCCCTGGGCGTGGGGTTGATCGCCGTGGCCATCGGAGCGATTCCCGGGACCCTGCTCGGCCTGGTGGCGGGGTACCGGGGCGGCCGGTCCGAGGCCGTGATCATGCACGTGATGGACCTCCTGCTGGCCTTTCCCGGCATCCTGCTGGCGCTGGTGATCGTGGCCGCCCTGGGGCCGGGCCTCGCCAAGGCCATGATCGCCGTGGGCATCGCGTCCATCCCCCGCTTCACCCGGGTCGTCCACGCCACCGTGCTGTCGGCCAAGCAGAACCTTTACGTGGAGGCGGCGCGGGCCATCGGCGCGGGCGAAACCGTGGTCATGTTCCGGCACATCCTGCCCAACGTCTTCGCCCCGCTGGTGGTGCTGTCCACGCTGGGCGTCGGACTGGCGATCCTCAACGCCGCGGCGCTGAGCTTCCTGGGGCTGGGGGCCCAGCCGCCGACGCCGGAGTGGGGAGCCATGGTGGCGGAGACCCGCGACTACCTGCGCGCGGCGTGGTGGGCCAGCACCTTTCCCGGGCTGGCGATCATGCTGGCGGTCCTGGCCGTCAACCTGGTGGGCGATGGTCTGAGAGACGTGCTCGACCCCCGGCTGCGTCTGCGGTAGGTCTTCATTTCGACCGAAGGAGGGCCACAGTGTGTCCGATCTGACCGGTCAACTCAAGCAGATCGCCGCCGCCATGGTGCGGGAGCGGCGGAACGAGCACGTGGAATTGAGCAGCCAGATCCACGCCAACCCGGAGATCCGCTTCCAGGAACACCAGGCTGCCCAGTGGCTGTGCGAAACCCTGGAGCGGCACGGCTTTCGGGTGGAGCGCCCGGTAGCCGGCCTGGCCACGGCGTTCGTGGCGCGGCGCATCCTGGGCCGGGGCGGGCCGAGCGTGGGCATCCTGGCCGAGTACGACGCCCTGGAGCAGGTGGGTCACGCGTGCGGCCACAACATTATCGCCACCTCCAGCGTGGCCGCGGCCGTCGCCCTCAAGGACGTGGCCCAGGCGCAGGTGGAGGGTCTGGACGGGGAGATCATCGTGTACGGGACGCCCGGCGAAGAGGGCGGGGGCGGGAAGTGCTACATGGCCGACGCCGGATTGTTCAAAGAGTGTGACGTCATCCTGCAGATGCATCCCACGGGGACCAACGGCATCTACGACGGGTTCGACGCGCGCGAGGCTCTGGAGGTTACCTTCACCGGACGCCCGGCCCACGCCGCCGCCACGCCGGAGCAGGGTTTGAACGCGTTGGACGGTGCCGTGATCTTTTACCAGTCCCTGGCCCTGCTGCGCAAGCAGATGCGGCACGACCTGCGCGTCTTCGGCATCTTCGCCCACGGCGGCGAACATCCCATCATCATTCCCGCCGAGGCGAAGGTGCAGCTCTTCGTCGTGTCACAGACTTCCAAGTACCTGTTTGAAGAGGCCGTGCCGGCGGTGGAAGACTGCGCCAGGGGCGCCGCCCTGGCCAGCCGCACGCAGGTGTCTGTGCGCCGCTACGTGCCCACCTATCAGGATCTCGTCCGCGTCTCCGCGCTGGATGACGCGCTGGCCGCCAACATGGCCGCTCTGAACCGGCCACTGGAGGACCGGGGACGCGGGCAACACGGAAGCTCGGACATGGGCAACGTGAGCTACCTAGCGCCCAGCGCCGGCATCTACGTGAAGATCGGGCGGCGCGACCTGGTGCACCACGCCCCCGAATTCACCGAGGCGTCGATCTCCGAAGAAGGGCACCAGGGCATGCTGGACGGCGGCGCTGCGCTGGCGATGACCGCGGTGGACATCATGACGCGGCCAGAGCTGCGCGCGCAGATCAGAAAGCAGTGGGAGGAGCAGATCGCCGTGCGGCGCTAGCCGGTAAGGTTGGGTGGAATGGCTT
>JACQTN010000439.1 GCA_016210785.1 Armatimonadota bacterium | reverse complement strand
GGGCATTGGGTGGGCCGACGCTGCGCTCGGCGTGTTCGTCGGGCTTCCCCCATCGGTGCAGGAGCAGATACGCCGCCGGCTTGAGTATGTCCGGGACAATCCACGCATGTATCCCCTGAGCGCACGCGGCCCCCACAGGGGCCTGCGGCGGTTTCACGTCTTTCGCCGCTGGACCGTCTATTACCGGTTCATGACAACCGAAGAATACGAAGCCGCGGAGGTAGTCGCGATCCGGCCGGCCCGCGCGCGCCGGTGAACCAGCCTCAGGGGCGAATGGCTGCGTCGGAAGTTGAAGGATTGGCACGGCGCCTGGTGGTATCCTCATCCCGAGACTCGCGGGGTCCCGTTTGAAGGGCGGGAGCGCTTCCAGCCGCGCCAGGTGATCCGCCGAGCGCGGGATTGGCCCAAGGCCAGGGCCTGCGCGCGCCGGTGAAACCGGGCCGCGCGTGCCGGTCGCCACTACCCCGACAGAACCCCCTCGACCTCGGCCCGGCGCGGCATGGACGGCTGCGCTCCCATCCGTGTCACCGACAACCCCGCCGCGGCGTTGGCAAACCGCGCCGCCGCCAGGAGATTCTGCCCTTCCGCCAGCGCAGCGCCCAGGGCCCCGCAGAACGCATCGCCTGCCGCGGTGGTGTCCACGGGTGTCACGGCCAGGGCGGGCAGGTGCCGCTCGCCCTCCGGCGCCGAGACCCACGCGCCGCGGCCGCCCAGCTTGATCACCGCCGCGCGCGCGCCCCGGACCCTCAATGCGTCCGCCGCCCGTGCCGCGTCCGGAAGCGAGCGCACGCCAATGCCGGTCAGCACCTCCGTCTCCTGCTCGTTGGGCGCGATCACGTCCACCAACCTGATGAGCGAGGCCGGCAGCGGCACCGCGGGCGCCGGGTCGAGGATGACCAGCGCGCCGGACTCCCGGGCCAGCGCCGCGGCGCGCGCCACGCACTCCAGCGGGACCTCCAGCTGCAGCAGCACCGCCCGCGCGCCCGCCAACGCCTCCGCCGCGGCGGCGACGTCGTCGGGCGACAGGCGCATGTTGGCCCCGGAGGCCACGGCGATGGCGTTGCGTCCCGCCGCGTCCACCAGGATAAACGCCACGCCGGTGTGCGCGGACGGATCGGCCAGGACGTGGCGCACGTCCACCCCATCCGCGGCCAGGCCGTCGCGCAGGGCGCGGCCGAAGGCGTCGTCTCCCACGCGGCCCACCATGGCCACCTCTGCGCCCAGCCGGGCCGCGGCCACTGCCTGGTTTGCTCCCTTGCCGCCTGGAAAGGTGGCGAACTCACCGCCCAGCACGGTCTCGCCGACCGCGGGCAGGTGCGGGACCTTCACCACCAGGTCCATGTTGAGGCTACCCACAACCACGATGCCTGACATCCGCGGACTCTCCTCAGCGCGGCTGATCTCCGGACGTTTGTTCCACAGTGCGGGAACGTTCCCCTGGAGACGCAGGCGTGGCACCAGTGGAATCAGGAACTGAGTTGGTGGAGCGCGGTAGAACGTAACGCCTTGCAGAGAGTGGAGCGTGCCTGTCCAGGGGGGGCGGCGGTTTCGCGCCAGCGCCCCGGCGCGAAGGCTCAGTGCCGCAGTGGCGCCCAACTCCACGGGCCTCAAGCGATGGCATACGCGGCTGACGGCCGAGCGGTCCGAGAGGATCCATCGAAGAGGAATGCAAGTCGCGGCGGCGAATAGTTATATTAGACAGGGGTCACGGGAACCTGGTGCGGGGCACCGTGCGCTACCGCGCTTCCTGCCGGTTGTGCTTCCGCCGGTGACCGCGGGCGGTCAGCGTTCCGTGATCCGGGTGCAGGAGGGCCGGGGTCCGCGGGTTCCGCTCCTTGATCCGGGACGGGCGGCGGACTGTTCCCACTAACGCCCCGCGCGCCACCATCTGCCACAACGATACCCGCAGTCTCATCCTCGGTCCCATCTTCCACGTGCGCGCGGCGGAGTCTCCGCGGAGTTGCTGGCGCCGGCCGTGGCGGGCCAGTATTGCCCAGAAAATTCGACAGTTCAATAAGGGCAAAAGGGGGGAGTCTGATGGCACGGACGGAAGGAGCCGCGCGTGCAACCCCGCTGCAGGGCGACGCTGAGGCCGACGTCGTCGTGATCGGGGGTGGGTTTGCCGGTGTCTCAGCGGCAAGGGAGCTCGACAGGAGTGGCGTCTCGGTCATCCTCCTCGAGGCGCGTGATCGCCTCGGGGGCCGGACGCTGAACGCCGACATCGGCGGCGGGGTCGTCGGCAGCCTCGGCGCCCAGGCGGCGAGCAGTCACCACTCGCACATGCTCGAGCTCGCCCGTGAAGTGGGGGCCGAGACCTTCCCGCTGCCTTACAAGGGGAAAGGGGTCTACGTCCAGGACGACCAGCGCATGGAAGTAGACATTCCCGACCCGAGCAGGCCGCAGCCCCCGTGGGAGCAGCTCTTCGCGACCCTGCGGCAGTGGGACAAGATGGCCCAGGAGATCGACCCCGACCGCCCCTGGGAGGCTCCCCACGCCTGGGAGTGGGACGCGCAGACTGCCATCACCTGGATCGCGGGGAACATCAAGGACCCGTTCACACAGGCCGCCCTTGCCGGGATGGTGAGGGCGGCGAACGCACCTCCGCAGAAGACCTCGCTGCTCTCGATGCTCTATTACGGCAGGGCCAACGAGGTGGGCTGGGCCGCCGACCACACCTTCCTCCGAGGCTGGCAGCGCTGCAGCCAAGGATGGCAGACCGTCGCCGAGCGAGTGGGAGATAGATTGGGTCGCGGGCGGAAGGTGTACACGTCGTCTCGCGTCCGAGAGGTCCGGCAGGACGAGACCGGTGTGACCGTCCGGGGCGATGGGTTCCGGGTGAGCGCCAAACGCGCGATCGTGGCCATGCCGCCGCACCTCATGGGGCGGCTCGACTACGACCCGCCGCTTCCGGCGGCCCGCCAGGCACTCTCCCAGCGCGTACCGCTCGAAGGGGGATATCAGGCCCTGGCCGTGTACAACGAGCCGTTCTGGTTCAAGGACGGCCTCACCGGTCACACCGTGAGCCCTACCCTGCCCATTCCGGGCACTCTGGACGACTCGCCCAAGGATCACTCCTGCGGCATCCTCCTCTGCCTCACCAATCAGCTCGATGACGAGAGGTTGAGGACAGCCACTCCGGAGGAAAGCCGCGAGCTGCACCTCCTGTCCCTGGAGAAGTACTTCGGGCCCAAGGCCCGCAAGCCGGAGGCTTTTTACTTCAAAGACTGGGACACCGATCCGTTCAGCGGAGGCTGCATCCCGCACTTCACCACCGGGGCGCTGACGTCCTGCGGTATGACGCTGCGGCAGCCGCACGGCCGCGTCCACTTCTCGTCGACCGAGCAGTCGAGCCGTTACTGGGTCCACATGAACGGTGCGGTGCACTCGGGCAAGGAGACGGCCAAGCACGTGCTCGACCGGCTCTAGTCCGGAG
>JACQTN010000443.1 GCA_016210785.1 Armatimonadota bacterium | reverse complement strand
TCTTCTCCGCGTTCCTCACGTTGCGCGATCCGGAGGATCCCGCGGCGCGCGTGATCGAGACGGCGCTGCTGCGGGAGGAGGCGCAGACGCTGCGGGTGAACGGGGAGACGGTGGACGCGGTGCACTCCACGCGGTCGGGCGACGTGATCGTGATCAGCCGGCCGCCGTACCAGTTCGACGCCGCGCCGCGCGGGCAGGCAATCGGGGACGCACCGTTCTTCGGCCAGCACGGGTTCCTGCCCGGTCTGGTGGATTTGCGGCGCAACATCAACATGCGCGTGCCGCTGCTGGCGGCGGGGCCGGGCATCCCCGTGGGGCGCGTGGTGCGAGGCGTGCGCATGATCGACCTGGCGCCCACGATCGCGCACGCGCTGGGCATCCCGGCGCCGGCCCGCGCGCAGGGGCGCGTCCTGGTCGAACTCTTTGGGGCAACGCGCTAGGCGACGATCCTCTCCCCGATAGGAGAGAGCACCACGGAGTCGGTGAGCGCGGCAGCACGTGACACCTTGCAGCAGAGTGGCACGTGCCGGGTGAGGGGAGGGCTGGGGAATTTCCCCGCCCGAGAGGGGGGCCCGAAGTGGACGGACCGGTGGGACGGGAGGGCACGGTGACCGTGGCGACCATCGAGGGCGTCGGGGCCCACGCCGGCGAACAGGTGGAGATCCGGGGCTGGCTCTACAACAAGCGCAGCAGCGGCTCCATCCACTTCCTGCTGATCCGCGACGGCACCGGCGTCATCCAGGGCGTCATGGTCAAGAAGGAAGTGACGCCGGAACTGTTTGCCCTGGCCGACGATCTGACCCAGGAGTCGTCCATCGTGGTGCGCGGGACGGTGCGTGCCGACGCCCGGGCGCCCGGCGGATACGAGCTGGGCATCACCGACCTGCGCGTGGTGCAACGGGCCGCGCCGTATCCCATCACGCCCAAGGAGCACGGCATCGAGTTCCTGCTGGACCACCGGCACCTGTGGCTGCGCAGCCGGCGCCAGCACGCCATCATGCGGGTGCGAAGTGAAGTCATCCGTGCCATGTGCGACCTGCTGGACGGCCGCGGCTTCCTGCGGGTGGACGCGCCGATGCTCACCCCATCCGCGTGCGAGGGGACCACGACCCTGTTTAAGACGCCGTACTTCGAGACGACGGCGTACCTGACCCAGAGCGGCCAGCTCTACAACGAGGCCGCGGCCATGGCGTTCGGCAAGGTGTACTGCTTCGGGCCGACGTTCCGGGCGGAGAAGTCCAAGACCCGCCGGCACCTGACGGAGTTCTGGATGCTGGAACCCGAGGCGGCGTACTTCGCCCTGGACGACGTGGTGGCGCTGGCGGAGGACCTGGTGGCGTACGTGGTGGAGCGGGTGCTGGAGCGGCGAAAGGAAGAGTTGAAGACACTGGAGCGCGACGTCACCAGGCTGGAGGCCGTCCAGAAGCCGTTCCCGCGCATCACCTACGACGAGGCGGTGGCGCGCGTCCGTGCCGCCGGCGCGCAGATGCCGTGGGGCGACGACTTCGGTGGCGATGAAGAGACCGTGCTGAGCAAACAGTTCGACCGGCCGGTGGCCGTCACCCACTACCCGACCGCGGTGAAGGCATTCTACATGCAGCCCGACCCGCAGCGTCCCGAGGTGGTGCTGAACTGCGACCTGCTGGCGCCGGAGGGTTACGGCGAGATCGTGGGCGGCGGAGAGCGCATCCACGATCTCGCCTTACTGGAGCAGCGGATCGCGGAGCACAGCCTGCCCCGCGAGGCCTACGAGTGGTACCTCGACCTGCGGCGCTACGGCTCGGTCCCGCACTCGGGCTTTGGGATCGGCATCGAGCGGACGGTGACTTGGATCTGCGGGCTGGAGCACGTCAGGGAAACCATTCCGTTCCCGCGGTTGATCAACCGACTTTACCCTTGATCTGAGCAACCAGGGCAGGATTCCACTCCCACCCGTGCGCAGTTCGCCGTAGACCGTAGTGTGTCAGCGCGGCCTCATAGGTGGCTCGTGTCTCGGCGAGATAGCCATCGTCGTACAGAACGCGGCCGTCCCGCACGATGTCCAGGGCAAAGGGGTTCCCCTGCGAGATGAGGTCAAGGAATTCCCGGGGGTGGAATCCGAAGACCGAGAGAAAGCGGTAGCCGGAGGGGGCGGGGTACCTGCGCTGGAGGAGATCATCGGGAAGGTCATGGGCGATGATGCAGACATCAGCATCACTCGCCTCCGTATGCAGCCCCCGAGCCCGCGACCCAAACAGGATCACTGCCCTCGCCCGGAGACCGCGGGCTTGTTCGCAGAATGCCTGCAGTTCGCGTTCGACTTCAGCGTCCATTGGATTTGGTGCACAACATCCTTCATGCGTTCCAGCATGTGCTGCGCCGAAGCCACAGCATCTCCGGCCTGCCGCTACGAGAAATGCGCCCTCGCGGAGCTTTCGGTGAAAGCGTTCGCATAGCGAGTGGTGTAGATCACCGCCAATCCTCGTTCCGGGCCCGGAGTACCGTGCGGGACAGGGGTTCTCCTTTGACCAGGATCGCCGCCCGGAACCGTGCGAGGCTGGGCAGGCGGCGTCGGCGGGGCGGCACCAGCCGCGCCACCGCTTTCCCGCGGCGGAGGATGACAATCTCCTCGCCGGCCTCGGCACGGCTTAGCAGGTCGCCGAAGTTGTTTCGGGCCTGCGTCGCACTGATCTTGATCATATACCCCTTCGCGCATGAATCGGCACCAGAGGCGTACAACTGGGTGCCGTCCGCCCCCTATCTCTTCAGGGTACGTTACATGGGCAGCAGTTTCACCAGCTTCTGCCCTTCCTCGATCGTGACAACAAACCGATCGAAAAAGCCCTCGCGG
>JACQTN010000438.1 GCA_016210785.1 Armatimonadota bacterium | reverse complement strand
GATAGAGGCTGATGACACCGCGCGCGGGCACGACAACCGAGATCAAGGGCATGACTCTTGAAGAGCTGGAGGCGTTCGCCCGGGGGCTCGGCGAACCCGGCTACCGCGGCCGCCAGATCGCCCACTGGGCCTACCAGCGCAGCGTGCCTTCCTTCGCGGAGATGAGCGACCTGCCGGCGGCGCTGCGGCCGCGGCTGGAGGCGGTCGCCCACCTCACCTCCGTCGTCCCCGTCACAGACGTGCGCGCCGACAACGGCGAGACCATCAAGTACCTGTTCCGCCTGGCCGACGGCGCCACCGTGGAGACGGTGTTCATGCGCTACGAGGACGGCCGGCGCAGCGTCTGCATCTCCACCCAGGTAGGCTGCGGGATGGGGTGCACTTTCTGCGCCACGGGCCTGGCCGGCCTCACCCGCAACCTGACCGCCGGGGAGATCGTGGACCAGGTGGTGCAGGTCCACCGTCTCACGGGCGAGCGGATGACCAACGTGGTCTTCATGGGGATGGGTGAGCCGCTGGCCAACTACACGGCCACGCTGAAGGCCGTGCGTTTACTGAACGCGCCCTATGGTCTGGGGATCGGGATGCGGCACCTGACGGTGTCCACCGTGGGCCTGGTGCCGCAGATCCTCAATCTGGCGGACGAGAAGCTGCAGCTGACGCTGGCCGTGTCGCTGCACGCTCCTACCGACCAACTGCGCAGCGAGCTGGTGCCCATCAATCGGCGGTGGCCCATCGCGGAGTTGCTCGGCGCGTGCCGCGCGTACGCGACCACGACGGGCCGGCGGATCTCCTTCGAGTACGTGCTCATGGAAGGCGTGAACGACAGGCCGGAACTGGGAGTGAAGCTGGGTGAATTGCTGGCGGAGCGCCCCGCCGGCGGCGCCGATGCCCCTCGGAGCCGCCGCGAAGAGGGATCACTGTGGCACGTCAACCTGATCCCCTGGAACCCGGTATACGGGCTTCAGTACCGCCGTCCCGGCATGCAGCGCGTAGAGGCCTTTGCCGCGCCGCTCCGGCGGCAGGGAATCTCGACGACGGTGCGGGTCGAGCGGGGCGTGGAAATCGACGCCGCCTGCGGGCAATTGCGGCGCACCCACGCGGTCGGGATACGGGTTACGCCTTCTTCAACGTGACCGTGCGCCAGATGAGCGGTTGGGCTCCCAGGAACGCGATCACCACCGTGGTGAGGAGGGCAGGCGCCAGCAAGGGCTGGGACAGGGTTTCCCACCAGAAATAGATCCCCAACACAGCCCAGAATGTGTTGAGAAGCATGTGGATCACCCCCTGGTAGAAGGCGGCCCCATACGGTTCAGGTGGGCGGGCTTCCCACTGCACTCCCATCGATTTCAGGATTTCCTGTTCCATCCCCGTCATTCTGTCGTAGGACCGCATGATGTTTATCCGTTGCCGGACATACATGAGGAAGTACAGGTAACCGAGCACGCAGAACGCGGAGGCCAGAATTGCCATGGTCGGAGCGGGCACGCGAACAAACGCCCCCTCCGGCCCGAAAATCACCAGCGGCAGCCCGATGATGAGCAGGTAGAATCTGAAGGATCGATCGATGGTCTCCTGTTGATTTCTTATCTGGTCGTGGTAGAAATTTAGCAAGCCGAGCCGCGAACTGCCATGAGCGTGATCCTGTGGAAGGTCGTCAATGGCCATCATGAGTCTCCGTGACCGGTACAAGACGATCGAAGCCGTTTCCCAGGACTCCCCATTTGGCCTGAGACATTGACAGGTTTCGCCCGAACGGTGTCAGACCCTGCCTGGCGCTCCCTCCTGTTTGGGTCCCGACGCAAGATCGACCTGCCGGATTCTCAAGCGGGCCGCCAACACCAAGATGGTTCTTCCGCCGTCTACGATCGTGACGCGAGGTTCTCCACCGTCTTCGAGCCATGCTCGCGTTTCTCCCAGCAGGACAACTGCCGCGGTGAGAAGAATCCCGACCTCGTCTGGATCCCTTCCGCCGCCAAGGTGCAAGGCTGACCCACCGAAGCGTAAAGGAGGGCGCAAAGAGGTCTGCAATGGCCTGCTATTCAGATCTCAAGGGGCACAGCGCCATTGTGACCGGTGCCGATTCTCGGATTGGCGATGCCGTAGTGCGGGAACTGGAGGCCCAGAAAATGTGGGTCACGGCCGTGCCGGCGGAGTTGCCAACTGAGGAAGCAACCCTTTCCGCTTCCGCGCTCGCGGACAAGGTCCGGGATCATCTCACGGACGTCGACACGGTGAGCCGGACCTGTTCGCAGGTAGTGGGCAAATACGGCGGCATAGACCTCCTGGTTCACTGTGCCGGCGCGCAACCCGCAGTGGATGGGCCCCAAATCACCGACATTTCCGACGAGCGGTGGCGGGGAGCCGTCGTTTCCACCATGCGCGGCGCCTTTCTCTGGTCGCAGGGTGTGCTGCGCCACATGGTGGCTCGGCGTCGCGGCTGCGTGGTTTTCATCGCCGCAGAGGCTGCGAGGAATCCTACTTATGCCGCCGGGATCGACTACGCGTCCACCCGCGGCGCCCTGACCGGACTGGCCCGGCACCTGGCGCGTGAAATGGGGCCGCATGGCATCCGGGTCAATGTGGTGGCGGTCGCCGATGCGGCAGCCGCGGGCGTTTCCTCGCTGCCCCGGCTCCCCGCCTACCTCTCTTGGGCTACCCCGCCGGCATCTCCTGCAGAGGCCGCTCGGCTTGTGGCGTTCCTCGCCTCCGGCGCTGCCGCGTACATCACCGGTGTCTGCCTCGACGCGTTCCGATGAGCGACTATCCCGAGCTTCGAGGAAAGCGCGCCGTGGTCACGGGTGCGTCCACGGGCATCGGCGAGGCGGCAGCTCGCGCCCTGGCGGCGCAAGGCGTGCACGTCGCGGTGGTCGCCGGCACGCGGCTGGCGGACGCGGAGCGAATTGCCTCCGATCTTCGCGTCCGTGCGCCTGACTCATTCGCAACACGGGCAGACGTGACCTCGCCGGATGACGTCCGTCGGTTGTTCAGCGAGATCCGGGAACGGTTCAGTCGGATCGACATCCTGGTGAACAACGCGGGCGGCCTGGGCGGGGCACCCCGCCGGCAGTTCCTCGACTTGCCGGTCGAAGAGTGGGACAGGGTCATCGATCTCAACCTGACTAGCGTGTTTCTGTGCTGCCGCGAGGTCCTGCCCTCTATGAAGGAGCAAGGCTTTGGCCGGGTTATCAATACCTCGTCCGAGGTGGCACGGAGCCCGGTACTACCCATTGCGGCCCACTACACCGCGGGGAAGACCGCTGTGAGTGTTTTCACCGCTTACCTCGCGCGCGAGGTCGCAGCCTACGAGATCACGGTCACCGCGTTTGCGCCGAGCACGACACTGACGGCAGGCCTGAAGACACGTTTCACGGCGGAGGCGCTCGAGGCGATTCGGACGCAGATCCCGCTGGGGCGGCTCGCCGAGCCGGAAGATCAGGCCAACGTGGTCGTCCTCCTGGCGTCGGACGCTGCCCGTGCGCTCTCAGGGACGACCGTGGACGTAACCGGAGGCAAGATCACCATCTGATGGGAGGCACTATGTCGAGACGTGCGCTGATCGACGTTGCCCTGGGGCATGCTCCTGCTGACATGGTCGTAAAGGGGGGAAAGTTCGTCAACGTCCTCACCGCCGAGATCTATCCCGCAGACGTGGCCATCAAGGGCGACCGGATTGCCTACGTCGGCAACGTGGAGCACACGGTCGGGCCAGCGACCGAGATCATCGACGCCGGCGGCTTCTTCGTGACGCCGGGACTCATCGATACCCATCAGCACTCGTACGAGACTCATCTGAACATGACCGAGTACGCCCGGCTGCTGCTCATGCACGGCACAACATCCATCACGGAGGCGTTCTACGGTGTCTGCAACGTCAGCGGGATAGAGGCGGTCCGCTTCTGTCTGGACGAGATCAAGCGCACACCTCTCCACATCGTGTTCCTGCAGCCTTCGCTCTCCTATATCCAGAACACGTCGTTGGGCCTGCCGTCCACCCCCGAAGCGCTCACCCAGGCTCAGCTCTGGGAGATCCTGGACTGGCCGGAGTGCCGGGGCCTCGAGGAACCCCCCTTTCCCGTGGTCGTGGAAAAGGACGCCTTTTGGCTGGACATGTTCGAGGCGACGCTGGCGCGCGGCAAGATCATCATGGGACATGGTACAAGCATTACCGAGCGGGAACTGGCTGCCTACCTGGCCATGGGGGCGCATTGCGACCACTCCGGTGCCGACCGCGAAGATGCGTTGATGAAGATCCGCATGGGCTGCCGCCTCAACGCCCGCGAAGGCTCGGCCGCGCGCAACCTCAAGAGGGTCGTAAAGGCGCTGGCCGAGTACCGGCTTGACAGCCGTGGTTTCAGTTTCTGCGGTGATGAAGTGGAGTTCTTGCGTATCGTGCGGGACGGGCATGTAGATTACGACATCCGGCTCGCCGTCGGGCAGGGCGTTAATCCCATCACCGCGGTACAGATGGCGACTCTCAACGCGGCGGAGGTGCTCAACGCCGACGTCGACCTGGGGATGATCTCTCCCGGCAAGATCGCCGATATCGTCCTGGTGCCCGACCTGG
>JACQTN010000437.1 GCA_016210785.1 Armatimonadota bacterium | reverse complement strand
GCGCACGATCACGTCGTCGGCTGACTTCTCACTGAAGTACAGCTCCGGGCGATCGATCGGCACCTTCCCCCGCGGCGGCACATCTTGAACGAACAGGGTCGGCAGGCCTTCGGGGGTCACCTCGTTCACCGCACTCATCGCGGCGCCATAGCCATGCGTGAATTGCAGGCGCCGGTTCACCCATGTCTGCGCCTGCGAGGGCAGGCGCTCCGGGGCCAGTTCCCGCGCGCTGAGCATGACCTGCCGGTACTCACCGTCGATCGTATAGCGGTCGACATCGACGCCGACAAACTCGTAATAGGCGCGAATGCTCTGGATCTGATTGTACGTGGTCAGCAGCGGCTCCGGGTCCCATAACCGAATGTTGCCGATCGTGCCGGGGTTCTGCGCAATCTCCTCGGAGGTGATGGTCTCCTCCCCGGCCACCGGCACCTCCTGGATCCGATCCAGGGCGAAGGCCTGCCGGGTCATGCGGATGCTGCGCTCGAGGTACGGGCGCTCCCGCTCCAGCTCCTGCGGCTGCACGATCAGGCGCTGGACGATCGCCGGATAGATGCCCCCGACCACGATAGCCGCCGCGATCCACAGACCGCCCGCGGCGGCGGGCAGCCGGAACCCTCCGCGGGGAACGGCCAGCAGCAGCAGGAGGGCAGACAGCAGTGAGAGCGCCATCAGGAACCACTGGGCGGGCAGGCGTGCGTGGACGTCCGCGTAGCCGGCCCCGAAGGCCGCCCCGGCCGCCGAGTACACCAGTTCGTACACGTTGAGGCGGTATCCCCAGACCAGCAGCGCGAAAAAGACGGCGCCCAGACCAAATAGATGCGCACGCATCGGCCGGGACAGGTCCAGCGTGAACGAGAGGCGCGGCCTCATCATCTCCGTGCCGTCTTCCCCGGCGGGGGGCAGTTGAGGCAGCACCAGCCGGAAGGCGTAGACCGCCCCCGCCGCCAGAAGGGCCAGCACCACCGCCATGAGCAGCCAGCCCTGCACGAACCGGTAGACGGGCAGGGTGAAGACGAAGAAGGCGATGTCCCGGCCGAAGAGGGGATCGGTGGCGCCAAAGGCGGTGGGCCGGAAGAAGCGAAGCACGTCGCTCCAACGTGCGGCCAGGCTTCCGGCCATCGTCAACGCGAAGAAGAGGCCTCCCCCGATCACCGCCAGGGAGAAGGTGGGTTCCATGGCGCGCATCTGTGCATGTCCCGGCAGCTCCACCTGGCCGAGGGCCCGGTGGCTGAGGCGCTGCGCCAGGAACACGTTGCCCAGCAGGAGCGCGAGCGCGGCCACGCCGCCCACGAGGAAGAGCGTCCCCTGGGTCAGCAGGCGGATACGGTAGACACTCTCAAAACCGAGGTCCGCAAACCAGAGCCAGTCGGTAATCAGTCCCAGTGCCCAGGGCCCGCCCCACACGAGAATCAGAAAGACCAGGATGATCGCTGCTCTCCGGCTCATGTCTTCCCCCCCACATTCGGCGAGATATCCCGGGGTGCTTCCGGGGTTGTCCTATGACTGGGAACCAGGCCGGCGGGATCGGAACTCCTGGACCCGCTACCGGCGGTGGGAGCCTGTCTCAGTTGAAGCGGGCCCGCAGGGCCTGCAGCGCCCGGCGCACCTCGCTGTCGTCATGAAGACGCTTGCGAGGGCGGCGCGATCTCATCCAGAGCTGCAGCAAGGGCCTCACGCATGATCTGCGTGCGCACCGAGTCAGTTCCCTCCGCGGCGGAGAAGGGAAGGAACTGGCCACGACTCTCCCTGCCCTGGTACCGGATCCTGATCCGGTAACCGCCGGGCACCCGATGAAGGCCCGCGAGTTCGGCGCCGGGGACCAGTTCGGCTAGCAGGGTCTTCAGCACGGTCTGCAGCCCCTCACGAGTGAGCACTCTCGACCCTCCCGGCCCACGTTCGAATCTTGCCTAACTCCCTTCCGCTCTGGAGGAGAGCAACAAAACAAAACCCAGCCCTTCTCCCTTACCCCACCCCTCTATGCACAAAGGGGCTGACTCTGGCGGTCAGCCTCTCTGCCAATGCCATTCACATTCACTTGCAGTTACTTATGATGCCAGTTCGTAGGGTCGAGGGCCGGGTTCCTCTCTCCACCGACTCTGGGGAAACCCTGCTGACCGGCACCGGCCGGTCAGCTCGTTGGCTGTTGCTTGGCGGACATGTAGCCGAGCGTCGTGATCGCGATTCCGATGAGGATGTTGTTCCACCGGCCGACGCCTGTGAAGCCCAACACAAATGGCGATAGGATCAACCACAGACCGAGCACGACCGGAACCCATCTCGCTGCCATCTTTTCACCTCCTCCTGCTTCCTTCCGGCCTCCGAGCCGGGTTTGATCGAACCGAATGCAAAAGGGGCTGACCGCGGCGGTCAGCCCCTCTGCCAATGCCAAAAACCCAGAATATTCACTTAACATTATCTTACCAGGCTTAGCAACCGAGCGCAACGTTTTTGGGCCTGGGGGGCGCTACGCCTCGGTGGTCCCTTCGACCTCCGCTTGCTTTTCCTCGGGTTTCTCCGCCGCGGACGGTGCCGCGGGCTTGGGCTTCGGCTTCTCGCCCTTCCACTGCACGCGCAGGTACTCTTCCACCACGTCCTTGATCTTGGCCAGCTTCTCCTGGTCGCCGTTTATCGCCGCCTCCACCCAATCGCGGTCCACACGGTAGGTGAGCAGGCGCGCGCCGTCGGAGAAGTGCACCAGGTAGTGCTCTTTGGAGTCCTGCAGGGTCAGGACGCGTACGTCCAGGCCGAGGCCGCGGGCCGCGCCGCTGACCACGTCCTGCACCCACTGCCGCTTCTGGGTCAACTCCTGCACCGGCAGGATGGTGCCGGCCACGTTCTTGCCCGCCAGCGGGTCAGGCGCCGCCTTCTTGCCCAGCTTCCCGCGCAGTTGCTGGGCGCGCTTGCGGCCCGCCTCCACCAGCTCCTGGCCGATGTCCAGCGCGGCCACGTAGATGCTGGCGATGAAGATGACGAAGATGGCGACGGCCAGGGACCAGTAGATCAGCAGCTTCTGGACGTTCTCCGGCATGGCATCCCTCCTGCAGGACCTGCCTGGAGTCTATTGGGCGCCGCCTCCCAGGACTCCTGCCAGATAGGCGCGCGCCGCGGCCATCGCCCGGGCCCGGTGGCTGATGCGGTTCTTCGCCTCGGGCTCGATCTCGCCCATGGTCCGTCCCAGGTCGGGCACCAGGAAGATGGGGTCGTAGCCGAAGCCGTGCCGCCCGCGCGCCTGGTAGGCAATGCGGCCCTCTACCACACCGGGGAAGGTGCGCACCTCCCCGGCCGGCGAGGCCACCGCGACCACGGCGCGAAAGCGGGCGGTCCGCCTTGCCTCGGGGACATCCCGCAGCAGTTCCAGGATGCGCGCGCACCGCTCGGGATCGGTCGCCTGCTCTCCCAGGAAGCGGCTGGAGTGCACGCCGGGGGCGCCGCCCAGCGCATCCACCTCCAGGCCGGAGTCGTCCGCCAGGGCCAGGCTGCCCGTGCAACGCGCGGCGGCGGTTGCCTTGCTG
>JACQTN010000436.1 GCA_016210785.1 Armatimonadota bacterium | reverse complement strand
GCCCGGCACCGACCACGCGGGCATCGCCACCCAGAACGTGGTGGAGCGGGACCTGGCCAGGGAAGGTCTGACCCGGGAGGACCTGGGCCGGGAGCGTTTCCTGGAGCGGGTCTGGCGGTGGAAGGAGCAGTACGGCAACATCATCGCCGAGCAGCTCAAGTCGATGGGTTGTGCCTGCGACTGGGATCGTTTTGTCTTCACCCTCGATCCGCACTACTACGACGCGGTGATGGAGGCCTTCATCCGGCTGCACAACAAGGGCTACATCTACCGGGGCACCTACATGGTGAACTGGTGCCCGCGCTGCCGGACCGGCATCTCGGACCTGGAGGTGGACCACCGGGAGACCGACAGCACCCTCTTCTACCTGCGCTACCCCGGCCAGGACGGCGGTGCGGGCATCGTCGTGGCCACGCAGCGGCCGGAGACCATCCTGGCCGATGTCGCCGTCGCCGTCCATCCTGACGACGAGCGATACCGCCACCTCATCGGCCAGGCCGTGACGCTGCCCCTGGTGGGCCGCCGCCTTCCCATCATCGCCGACCGGCGTGTGCAGCGCGAGTTCGGTACGGGGGCGGTCAAGGTGACTCCCGGGCACGATCCGCTCGACTACGAGATCGGGCGCGATCACGGGCTGGAGACGCTCGTAGCGCTCGACGAGCACGGCCGGATGAACGACCTGGCGGGCCGGTATGAGGGGATGGACCGGTTCGCCTGCCGCGCGGCCATCGCCGAAGACCTGGCGCAGGGTGGGTTCGTGGTCCGGACGGAGCCCTACCGGACCAGCATCGGGCACTGCGACCGGTGCGGGACCGTGCTCGAGCCCTACATCTCAGAGCAGTGGTTCTGCCGGATGAAGGAACTGGCGGCGCCCGCCATCCGCGCCGTGGAGGAGGGCCGGGTGCGGTTCTTCCCCGAGCGATGGCAGCGCATCTTCCTGGACTGGATGGCCGAGATCCGCGACTGGTGCATCTCCCGGCAGTTGTGGTGGGGGCACCGGATTCCGGTGTGGTACTGTCCCTGCGGCGAGATCGTGGCCAGCAAAACGTCGCCCGCCGCCTGTCCGGCCTGCGGTGCCACCGGGCTGCGCCAGGACGGCGACGTGCTGGACACCTGGTTCAGTTCGGCCCTGTGGCCGATCGCCACACTGGGGTGGCCAGAGGAGACCGCAGACCTGGCCTACTTCTATCCCACCGCGGTGCTGGCCACGGCCCGGGACATCATCTTCCTGTGGGTGGCGCGCATGATCATGTTTGGGCTGGAGTTCCGGGGCGACGTCCCCTTCAGGGACGTCTACATCAATCCCACCGTGCTGAACATCGAGGGGAGGCGCATGTCGAAGTCGCTGGGCACCGGCATCGATCCCCTGGCGCAGATTGCCCGCCACGGTGCCGACGCGCTTCGCTTCAGCCTGCTCCTGCGGTGCTCTCAGGCGCAACAGGACCTGCGATTCTCCGAAAAAATGGTGGAAGATACCAGGAACTTTTCCAACAAGATCTGGAATGCTGCGCGGTTTGTTCGGATGAACCTGGCCGGGTTCCGGCCCGACCCAACCGGCGGGTGGCACGGCCATCTGGATCTGGCCGACCGCTGGATCCGGAGTCGCTACGCGCGCACGGTGCGTGACGTGACGGCGCTCCTGGACGCATACGAGTTCGACAAGGCCTGCCGGGCGCTGTACGATTTCGTCTGGAGCGAGTTCTGCGACTGGTACCTGGAGCTGGCCAAGCCTGCGCTGTCCGGCCCCCGGAGGGCCGCCGTGCAGCAGACCTTGTGGGGGGTGCTGTCGGGTACGATGGCGCTGCTGCACCCCGTGATGCCCTTCATCACCGAGGAGGTCTGGCAGAGCCTGCCCCGCGATCACGAGACGCCCAGCCTCATGGTGGCGCAGTGGCCGGGTTTCGATCCTTCGCTGGTGGACGAAGAGGCCGAGGAGGCGATGGGCCTGCTCATGGACCTGGTCCGGGCGGGCCGGGGCATCCGGGCGGACATGCACGTGCCGCCAGGCCGGCGGGTCGACCTGGTCCTGGTGGCGCCGGCGTCCCGACATTCACGCCTGGACCAGATCCGGCCCGCGATCGCCCACCTGGTCCGAGCGGGCAGGGTGGAACTCCGCGGATCCGACGGGGAGAAGCCCTCCCAGGCCGCCGCCGCCCTGGTTGGCGATGTCGAGGTCCACATCCCGCTGGCGGGCGTGATCGACCTGGGGCGTGAGATGGCACGCCTGGAGGCGGAGCTGGCCAGGGTCGAGACCGACCTCCAGCGCGTGCGGGCGAAGCTCAATGATCGGGAGTTTGTCAGCCGGGCCCCCTCCGAGGTGATCGAGCGCGAGCGGGAAAGGGAAGCCGCCCTGGAGAGGCGAAAACAAACTGTTTACCGGCGCAAACGCGAATTGACAGCGTGACGGCGCGTCGCCTGTGAAATAGTGCCCGGGGTCTGAGCGCTCTGCGCGGGGCGGTGCTGGGCATGGAGGAATTCAGGCCGGAGGCGGAGAGAGTTCTCTGGCGGCTCAACACGCTCGTTGTGGCCGCCCGGCTCTATGGTGCCCACCACGCTGCCGTCGATCAGCAACTCCCCCGCTTCCTCAGCGAGTTGCGCCGGTTCATGGAGAGCCACGGCGTGCTCGCCCTTGGGATTACCAAGGACAACTTTCGCGTGGATGGAGAGGAGGTGGCGCTGGAAGGTCTCTCCCGCCTTGCCCTCTATTTCTACGCGTATAATCTCGCGCAGGTCACGTTCCTCCCGGAGGTCCAGGACGCGGACATACTGGGCTTCCTGGATATCGTCACCATGGAGCGGTCAGACCTGGAAGAGGCCGGGGGGCTCGAACACCTGCTCTGGGAGCGCCGGATTTATACGGTCCAGGTCCGGGAGGTGTCTCTCGAGCAACTGATCGAGGAGGAGGTTCAACCCACCGACGCGGTGCACGCGCTGTTCGGTCAGCGGCGTCTCTCCCCGCAAGAGCGAGACATGATTCTGGACTCCATCAGGGAGGGACCGGAGGAGGCGGCCAGACTCATCGGTAACGTTCACGAGTTCGCCACCCGGCACGGCGACACGGCCGACGAACGGCAGATCGGCGAGCAGGTCTCCCATGCGCTCCGGGTCATCGACCGGGCCATCCTCGACCAGCCGCTCGACGACCAGCCGACTCTGTACCGGAACCTCGCGCAGGCGCAGCTCCTCCTGGAGGACCCGATCCGCTCCCTGGTGGGGAAGGTCCTTTTGGCCGGGGGGAGCCGGGACGAGGCTGCGATGTCGGTGCTGGAGCAGCTCTCCAGCCAGGAACTGGGCCGGCTGATGGTCAGCAGCCTGTCGCCGAGCCAGATGGTGTCCCTGCTCGGGGACATGACCCGGGCGTTCCGGGAGGGCACAGGCCGGAGCCAGGAGGTCCTGGAAGGGGTGGCGCAGGAGCTGACCCGGCTGGGGCAGACCCACCTTCCTCCCGACGTGATCGAGAGCCTGTCAGCCGCCGAGCCGGAGATGCCCGCAGGCCCCGCCAAGCGGGTGGATATAGAGCAGGATCTGCCCGTCACGGATGACATGGTGGCGGTGACGGACGAAGCGATCGACGAGTTGGTGGCTCTGGGGAAGGACGTCACTGCCGCCTCGGTTGCCGCGGAGGCTCTTGCCACCCATGTGGATCTCCTCCTGCAAGAGGAGGATTTGGAAAGCTTTGTCGCCGCCGCCCGGGTTCTGGAAGAACAGTTTCCCGGTCTCCTCGAGCGCAGCGATTACCGGATGCTCTCCCTGGTCCTGCGAACCTTAAAGAGGCTGGCGACGGGCCCGACGGGCCCCCGCAGCGACCTCACCCGGGACATGCTCCTGCGTCTGGTCGATGAGCGGCTCGTGGAGCAGCTGCTGACTGCGCTGTGGGAACAGCGGGGGACTGCCGCCGGCGACGCGATCTCTGCCTGTCTGGAGCCGATCAGCGATGAGCTGATCATCCCGTTGATCCAGCGCCTGGGCAAGGAGCCTCAGCGGGCGGTGCGAGCGCTGCTGTGTGATCTCCTCGCCCGCTGGGGCCGGGAGCACGTCCAGGTCATCGGCCGCCATGTCGCCGACCAGCGCTGGCACCTGGTGCGCAATGTTGTGACCATCATGGGACGCATCGCGGTTCCGGAGGTGCTTCCCTGCCTGGCGACCGCGCTCAAGCACCCCGAGTACCGGGTACGCCGTGAGGTGGTGGAAGCCCTGGCCCGGATCAGGACCCCCGAGGCGCAGGAAGTGCTCCTGGAGGGGCTGCAGGATCCGGACCCGCGGATCAAGCAGGCGGTGCTGCTGCGGATTAACGGCGAACGTCCCAGCCAGGCCGTGTCCTCCATCCTACAGATCGTGCTCCATTCGGATCCACTCTACCGCACGTTAGACGTCAAGAAGGCGGCGATTCGAACGCTGGCGCGCATCGGCGCCACGGAGGCTGTCCCTTACCTGGAGCGCATTGCGCGCAGGCGCTTTGCCTTTGGAGCGCCAGCCCGGGAACTGAGGCGAACCGCCCGGTATGCCCTGGAGGCGCTCCAGCGCACCAGCCAACCGGCGGAACCACCCGATCGTGTGAACGTGAGCCGTTGAATCGGCCGGGTCGCTGTGCCGTGGGAGGGAAGGTATGAGCGTCGAGCGTCAGCCTCCAGCGATGGACTCCCCGCCCTCGCTGTGGTCCGGCAGACCGGGTGCCGCCAGGCGAGGGTGGCGGCGCGTGGGGACGGTATTGCGGCTCCTGGCCGCGGCTAAACGCCAGCGGCATCTCTACCCCGTTGGTCACCCCGCGATGGCCGAGATCACCAGCCAGCTCACAGACGTGCTCACCGACCTGCTGCTTGCGCAGCCAGTGGTGAGGTTCCACATCTACGAGGATACCTTCTTCTGGGAGAATCGCCTCCTCCTCGAGGAAAGCTTCCTTCTCTATCCGCTGCTCATGGAGCTCAAACAGATCGACATCGGTGGTTTCGAGTTCCACCGCGGGATCGAGGGTTCCGAGATCGAACGCTTTGTCGATGTGCTCCACACGCATCCACGCGCCCTCCGGGAGATGGGCGGTGTGGCCGGCGCGCTGAAAGAGAAGGGAGTTGCCAGCATCACCGCCCTTCCTCGTCGCAACGTTCTCCTGGAGAAACCCAGGGCGGAGATCGATGTGGCCGAGGTCTACCGGGTTGCCCTGCGCAGCGCATACGAGTTCGACTACGCGGCGAGCGAGGGACTTCCTCTCGACCTGCGCAAGGCACGCCTTTTCATCAACGCCATGGTGGATGTGGTCGTCCAGGACCGGTTCGCCTTCCTGGGATTCAACTCGCTCAAGCGGTACGATGAGGACACTTCGCACCACTGCGTGAACGTGTGCGTCCTTTCCGTGCTCATGGGCACGCGCCTCAGCCTGGACCGCCCTCAGATCTTTGCGCTCGGCATCGCCGCTCTTCTTCACGACCTGGGGAAGGTCAGGGTGCCGTGGCAGGTGATCACCAAGCCGGGTGTGCTGACGCCGCGAGAGCGGGATCTCATCAATCGCCACCCTATATATGGAGCACACCTGCTGCAGAAACTGCCTGGTCTGGCGCGTATCGCCATGGTCGTGGCGTTCGAGCACCATGCCCACTACGATCTGACCGGCTACCCCCAGATCGCCGCGAAGGACCGCCCCCATCTCTTTTCGCGGATCGTGCAGATCGCCGACTTCTACGAAGCCGTCACCTCCTCCCGGCGCGTCTACCGGCGGCCCATGCTGCCGGATATGGCCATGAAGATGATCCTTTCTCGGGCCGGTCAGATGTTCGATCCCACGCTGGCCCGCCTCTTTGTCCGGCTGCTGGGGCTCTACCCGGCCGGCTCGGTGGTCGTCCTGGACACCGGGGAGCTGGCGGTCGTCGTCCGCACCAGGGAGGAAGACGTGTTCCGTCCGCAGGTCAAGGTCATCCGCGGTCCCTCCGGGGAGGACGTGGACCCCTTCATTGTCAATGCGGCTGAGGACACCCGGCAGGTGGTCCAGTGCGTCGATCCCCTGGAGGCCAGGGTGAACGTGCTGGCCTATGTGTGATGCAGGAAATTTGGAACTCGATCCAGAAGTGCCGATGGATGAGGATCTGGAGACGAGGGCGCGAACGTGGCGGTCACCCCCGACGCGGAGACGAAGGCAAGAGGAGAGCGGCTTGAGGAGGCGATCGGTGTCCTCAAGCGCTTCAATGCTGCCTTCAAAGCCTCCCGCATGTACTCGCCCGAGCACGGCCTGACCCAGGAATGCCTGAGCGTGCTGGAAGGTCCGCTGAACGTCTACCTGGGCAAGCATGGCCCCCTCATCGCGAACATCAACCGGTACACCGTCTCCTTCAATTTCCTGGAAGAAGAGGAGCAGATGGAGGATGTCCTGACGGGCATGATCTTCAGCATGTACGCCCGCCAGATCCGGCGCCTCACGATCCTGCCCGGTGCCGTTCCCGTCGAGGTCCAACACCTCCTGTCCATCCTGGTGATGACCCGTGATACCGTGCGCCGCCTGGGCGGGGTTGCCCACCTGCTCTGGCAGCGAGGGGTGGGTCACATCACGGTCTACGAGCTGACGCTGCCCCCGGACGAAGTCAGCTTTGTCGACGATGAGATGCTCAGCGCCATCCTGGGGCGGGCACCGCTGTTTCTTGAGAACCGCGAGGAACTGCTGGCCGCATTGAAGGGAGAACCACCTCAGATCGCCCGGTTCCTGGAGGAAACCTTCGGCGTCCTCCTCAAGTCCATGACCGACGATGGACAGCAGCAGAAGCTGGAGGCCATGTTTCAGGGGATGCGCACCCTGGACCGGATCATCGTGGACGAGCTTCCCGAGGATGGGGCGCGAATCTACGACAGCCTGGCGCGGGCCGTCCTCATGCTCCAGGAACCGCTGGGCCCACCGCTGCGCGGGCTCATCGTGCGGAAGGCCGGTCGGGATCCGCTGGCGTTGGCCCTTCTCCAGCACCTCGCGGAAGATGACCTCCGTCGAGTCGTCTTTGATGCGTTCGCGCACCCGGGGGATAGCCAGGAGGTCGCGGAGGCGGTGGCGGTGAGCCTGGGATGGGCGCCTGCGCTCGCCCGGCAGATCATTGAGTCCGCTCAGCGGGTCCTGGCTCCCCGCGGCGTCGTCATCGATCTCGCCGCCCTGCCCCTGGACGGAGTGCAGGGGCTCCCGCTGGACTCGGAGCTGGGCGCGGTGCTGGCCGGGCGGCCAGAAGAGGTTGGACCTCCGTCGGCCGATCTGGTGGCCGAGGCCAGGCGGGCGCTGGTGGGCCTCGATGAAAGGATGGCTCGGGTGGAGGCCATCGAGACCGCGTTCGACCTGCTGCAGCACCTGGATGACCGCGCCCGCTTCGAATCGCTCGTGGATCTCCTGGTCGCCGGGCTCTCGCTGGCGGTTGCGGAGGGCAACTATCGCGTATTGCTGCGGATGATGCACAGCCTGCGCACCCTCGCCGACAACCTGCCCGAGGAGCGCGGCGAAATCGCACGGTCGGCCATCGGCCGTCTGTTGACGCGGGACCTGATCCGGTCTCTGGTGGAGTGGTTGAACGCCGGGGAGGCCGGCCGGGACCGGGGAATCTCGGAGGTCTATCGGTTCTTTGAGGAGTACAAGGACGATGTGTTGGGTCACTTGCTTGATCAGCTCACCGATGAGGAGCGGATAGGAATCAGGCGCACGATCTGCGCCGTCCTGGTCCGCATCGGGGAGAACCGGGTGCCCGCTCTCACCTCCAAACTCGCGGATCCCCGGTGGTACGTCGTTCGGAATATCGTCGGCATTCTCGGCGAGCTGTCCGATCCTGCCGTCCTGCGATATCTCGAGGAGACCCTCGAGCATCAGGATGCTCGGGTGCGCAAGGAGACCATGCGGGTGTTGGCGCAGCGGGATTCTCCGGAGGCCATCGCCATCCTGACCAAACTCCTGCAGAAGCCCGACGAGGAGACCCGCCGGCAGGCAGCACGGTGGCTCGGGGTTTCCGGCAATGACCTGGCTGTGCCGGTCCTGGTGCAGATCCTCGAGCGGTGGGACCCGTTGCTGCGGGACTATCCGCTCAGGCGAGAAACGATTCAGGCCCTGGCCCGCCTCGGCTCCCACGCGGCACTGCCGGTGCTCCGACGGCTGGCGGGCCGCAGGAGCCTGTTCTTCCGTGCCAAGAATCATGAGTTGCGAACGCTGGCCCAGCAGGCGGTGGCCGCCGTCGAGCGGAGAGTGGGGGCGTGACGACCCTACCCCGACAGGCCCGAGAACAGCCGCCCGTCGTCGCCCAGTCCGTTGAACGGATCGAGCAGGCCAAGGAGTTTCTCCGGCTCCTCATGGCGGCCATCAAAGACCTCCGTCTCTACCCCAAGGGGCACCCTCGCGTGGACGAGGCCACCGACCTGGTGGAGACCGCGATCAGGGATATCCTGGCGCCCGCCCCCGACATCCGCTTCGACGTCTGGGAGGATGCGGTCTTCGTCAACAAGGAGCTGGTGGAGGAGGACTCCGTCTACCTCCGCCAGTTCAGCGGTTTGTGTCTCGAGCGGAAGATCGGCAGCGTGAGCTTCCGGCGGGGGATAGACCGCGCTGAACTCGTGGAGGTCGTGCAGATCCTCGGGTTGGAGCCGGAAGAAATCATCGCCCTGGGAGGCGCCCCGGACGCCCTGAAGGAAGCCGGCGTGCGCCACGTGCGGATCGGGCCGCCCAGAGTGTGGCAGGCGCCGGCCAGCGGCAGCGTGGAGCGAGCGGCCGAGCAGGTGTACTACTGGGCCGTGCAGACCTTTGTCGAGATGACCTTTGAGGTGGAGCGATACGGGCAGCTGGACATCTTGCGCGCCAGGTTTGTGGTGGAGTCGCTGCAGGAAATGCTCCTGCGGGGAGCACGCGAGATTACGCGGCTGGCGGCCATGGGCGGCCACGACGAAGAGTCTGCCCGGCATCCCGTCAACGTGTGTCTGCTCACCCTGCTGGCGGTGTTCGGCGTCGAACTGGACGCCAGGCAGCGGAGCAATCTTGGCCTGGCCGCCCTGGTTCACGACATCGGCAAGGTCAACATCCCCGCGGACCTGCGATATAAGGTCGATCCGCTCGCCCCCGGGGAAGAGGCCATCCGGCAGCGGCACGTCGTGGAGGGCGCCTACCTTCTCCGCAGCCTCAGCGGATGGGACAGCATTCCCATGGCCGCGGCCTTTGAGCACCACGCCCGGTTCGACCTGTCGGGATACCCGAAGCTCTCGTTTAAGGAGCGCCCCCACCCATACTCCCGACTGGTGGCGATTGCAGATTTCTACGACACGACAACCGCATCGCGTGACCGGGTGCGGCGGGTCCTGCGCCCGGAGCAGGCGATGGTGGTCATCCAGGGCTTGAGCGGCACGTGGTTTGATCCCCCGATGGCCGCGCTCTTCACCCATGCCTTGGGCCCGTATCCCATGGGGTCGGTGGTCGAACTGGACAGCGGAGACGTGGCCGTGGTCTATCAGGCCAACCTGGCGGAGCCCACGCGGCCGTGGGTGAAGGTGGTGCGTGATCGCCAGGGACAGGCGCTGGAACCTACGTCGCTGGACCTGGCCCGGAGCCCGACTCACAGGATTGTGCGGGGCGTGGATCCCGGCCGGTATGGCATTGATGTGGCCATGCATCTGTAGGGTTGGGACTCGCGGCCGAACGAGAAGGCGATGACGGTCAGGTGGGCTGGCTGCTGGTGACAACCCGCCGGATGGCGTTCACGATCAGCGAAGGCGCCAGGTCCTTCACCAGCAACTCAATGCCCGCGCGGGCCATCTTTTCCGGATCGAGCGCCCCGGGATAGGCGGTGAGGATGAAGACTTTCGTGGTGGGAGATTCCTCGATGATCCTGCGGGCCGCCGTATACCCGTCGAGTCGAGGCATCCGAAAGTCGATCAGGATGACGTCCGGCAGGGCCTGGCGCGCCCGCTCGATGGCCTGCAGCCCGTCTCCGGCCTCCGCCACCACCTCCAGGTCGTCGTGCAGGCGCAGGAACCGCGCCAGCCGTTCCCGGAAGCTCACGTTGTCGTCGACCAGCATTACTCGGATCAAGCCCACCAACCCTTCGTCGGAACCCGGGGTCCGCTCAGTCCAGGCGGATCATTCCTGTCCGCAGGGCATACACGGCCGCCTGCGTGCGACTGTTGGTGTGTAGCTTGTTCATGATGTTGCTCAGGTGGTTTTTCACTGTCCGCTCACTGATGCCCAGCTTGTGACCGATTTCCTTGTTCGCCAGCCCCCCGGCCACCAGCCGCAGAATCTCCAGCTCACGGTCGGTGAGCGGGGTGAGCACGTCGTGGATCTCTTTGTGCTCAGGGGCACGGGCGAACTCGCGCAGCACCTTTGCGGCGAGGGACGGCTGGAGAATTGCCTCCCCGCGGTGAACGACCTTCACGGCATCCAGGAGGGCATCCGGCGGGCAATCTTTGAGCAGGTAACCGGTGGCGCCTACCTTGATGGCCTCGAAGAGATATTCGTCATCCGCGTGTACGGTGAGGATGATGATGCGAGTGCGTGGGCTGGCGGTGGCGATGATCTTGGCGGCTTCAATCCCCGAGATCCCCGGCATGCTCACGTCCAGGAGCACCACATCCGGGGCCAGACTCTGGACTACCGACGTGGCCTCTTCGCCGGTGGAAGCCTCGCCGACGATCTCTATCTGCCGGGACGCCTCCAGCACCTTGCGGAGGCCATGGCGGAAGAGCGCATGGTCGTCCGCCAGCACCACGCGGATTGGTTCTTGCCTGGGCATGTGACTCGAGAGTTCCTCCTTTCCGGCCGCGACACGTCCTCAGCCGTCCACAGCGGACTCCACGTTGGGCGTTCCTGATGGACCGGCGCCTTCCTGAATGATCGGGATCGTCAGGGTGATGCTCGTCCCGAGGCCTGGCGCGCTGCGGACATCCAGCGTTCCACGCACGAGGCCTGCCCGTTCACGCATCGACGTCAATCCCAGGTGCTGGCCCGACGCTGACTCGGCCTGGCTGGCCACGTCGAACCCTCTGCCGTTGTCCGTGACACTGCAGCGGAAAGCCGTGGCATTGTTTTCGATGGAGATGGCCACCCGCGTGGCCTGGGCATGCTTGCGCACGTTCACCAGCGCTTCCTGCACAACCGAAAGGATCGTCAGCTTTGCGGCCGGCGAGAGCAGATCCTCCTGGTCGGAAAAGGTGGACTCGACTTCGATGCTGGACCGCCGCTGGAATTCATGGATGAGGTGCCGCAGGGAGGTGAACAGACCTCCGTCGGCCATCACCGGCTCGCGGAGCGAGGTCATGAAGGATCGCAGCTCACGGATGCCCTGTTCGATCAAGGTCCGCAGATCGGCCAGATCCTGAAAGGCCTGCTGCGGGTTGTCGCCACGGACCGCCATGTGGGTCAATTCCGTTTGCAGCAAGGCGTCGGCCAGCCGCTGCGCAAGTCCGTCGTGGATCTCGCGGGCGATGCGGCGGCGTTCCTCAGTCACGCCGGTCTCCACCGAATGATGCATGGTGTGCGCGCTGTCAACGGCGACCGCCAGATGGCGGGCGGTCGCCTCCAGCAAGGCCATCCCCTCGTCGCCCCGGATGCCTGCCAGGTCAGCGTCCATGCACAGCAGCCCGACGGAGCGCCCTGCGGTGGTCAGGGGGATGGCCACCACGCCCCCGGTCTCCCCGGCCGGCGGCGCCGGCGGCACGATCTGGCGAGCACGATGATCGTTGCCCGACTCCAGCGCGGCCTTCAGCAACTCTGTGGCCTCGCTGTTGGCGAAGCCCGTCACGGCCACGACCTCGTGCTGGCCGGTCTCGCTGACACGAGCGAGGATGCCGCGTCGGCTTCCGACGGCCTGCAAGGTCTCCTCCAGGAGGCGCAGGTGGAGGGTGGCCACGTCAAGGTTGCGGCTGGTGACCACGATGTTGTGGAGCGCGGCAAGATGGCGTACCCGCTCTGCCACCGCCTGCAGGTGCTGCACCTGGACGAGGGCGGCGCCGAGCTGGCTGGCAACCAGGCTCACCAGGGCGTAGTCTTGCTCGTCGAACGGTGGGTGGCCCTGACTGCGGTTCAGATTAATGACCCCATACGTGTGGCCGCGCACCCTCACCGGAATGCTGATCGCCGAAACGATGTCCTCGCGCAGCAGGGGGAAGGGGCCGTTCTGTCCGGGAGAGCGGCTCAGGAGCAGTCCCTTGCCCTCCTGGGCCACCCACCCGGCGACGCCCTGGCCTATGCGTTGGGTGGTGCTGCCGATACGGGACACATCGAGACCCCGGCTGGCCATGATCTCCAAATCCCGGCTCTCTCCGTGGGCCACCATGATCGAACCGCTGTCTGCGGAAACGGCGCTGGCGATGGTGTCCAGATAGCTCCTGGTCAGGGTGGTAAGATCCGCCGGCGACTCGCTGACCAGCGCTTTCTCGCGCAGCATGGTGAATCGCGCGCGCTGCTCATGCTCCCGAGAGGCAACCCATCCCGCAGCCAGTGCGATGAGGAAGAGAAACCCGATGCGCACCGGCACGGCCAGCACTCTCGCCGGATTGTCTGACAGGAGCGGAGGCGCCAGGATCTCACCGAGGCTGACGACCGCGGCGACGGCAACGCTGCCCCGGTAGGAGAACCTCAGCGCCCCTTCCACGACAACCGCGCCGGCGAGCAGCAACACCTCTGGGGTATGGTCCGTCATGTAACGACTCAGGGTCACCAGAAGCGCGTCAACGATCAGCGTGGGCACCGCGAGTCCGGAGAGCCGGTCGCGTGCCCTCATGACCAGGGCAAAGAGCACGAGGTTGTAAAGGACCGCGGCGCCCAGGACGAGCAGGAGCAACCGAGAGGACGTCCGGAGAGTCGGCGCGACAGCCTCCAGGGCCAGCAGGAGACCAATCGCCACCCACCGCGCCTCGATAATCGTGCGCTCCACGTGGGTGGAAAACTTCGCCGCCGTTGGCAGCCAGCATCCCTCCCGCACAACCATCTGTCAATTCTCAAGACTTTCAACTCCCGCCACGAAACTCCTGCTGCGAGAGCCTCGCGGGACGGCGTATGACCGCGTCGGGACGGAGAGCGGACCACCGCGGTGGGGGACGGCGGCACCCCACCGGAGGAGCCTCGGGCCGGCGGATGAGGGCGCCTGGCGCCGCCGGGGAGTTTGACACCGGCGGGGGCCGGCGTCACAATGAACTGAGGAGACGGAGGGGCCATCGAGAGGAAGAGGACCGTCAAAGGCCATGGCGACGTTTGCGTACCGTGCCCGGGACAACACAGGCAGGATTGTTTCAGGGACGCTGGAGGCGGACTCTGATCGGACCGCCGTGGCCACGCTGCGGGATCGTGGCTTCATGGTGACGTCCCTCGAGCGGCAAGAGAAGGAAGCCGGTCCCTCTC
Source organism: Armatimonadota bacterium (assembly GCA_016210785.1). Lineage (GTDB taxonomy): Bacteria > Sysuimicrobiota > Sysuimicrobiia > Sysuimicrobiales > JACQTN01 > JACQTN01. The sequence goes on along the minus strand of JACQTN010000436.1, from coordinate 447 downwards.
AGCCGATCAGCTTCTTTGGAGGCAAGATCAACCGGCAGGACGTGGTCCTGTTCACGCGGCAGCTGGCGACGATGGTCGCCGCAGGACTGCCGCTGGTGACCTCTCTGGAGGTGCTGAGCCAGCAGACGTCGAGCCGAAGGCTGAAGGAAGTCATCCAGTCGGTCCGGAGGGGCATCGAGGCGGGCGGCACCCTCTCCGGGGAGATGGCCAAGCACCCCAAGGTCTTCTCCGAGCTCTACGTCAACACGGTGCGATCCGGCGAAGTGAGCGGGGCCCTGGACTCCATTGCCGAATATCTGGCAAGCTACATGGAGGCCGAGATGGACCTCTCTGCGCGGATCAAGACCGCCGCGACCTACCCGGGGGTGGTGATCGGAGCCTCCCTGACGGTGGGTGTCGTGGCGATCAAGTTCGTCCTCCCCACCTTCGTGTCGCTGCTCGTCACGG
>JACQTN010000020.1 GCA_016210785.1 Armatimonadota bacterium | reverse complement strand
GTGCCGCGCGTAGGTCTCGAACTTGACCCGCCGGTCAGGATCGAAGTGGTCCACGGCGTTGATCAGGCCGACGTAACCCACCTGCACCAGGTCCTCCAGCGGCACCCCCGGGCGCGCGAATCGCCGCGCCAGGTGCCCCACCAGCGGCATGTGCCGGCACGTCAGGCGATCCCGCAGCGCGGGGTCGCCTGACGCCCGCAGCCGTCTGAACGCGTGCAGCGTGACCTCCTCCATAAAAAGGCCACCCTCCCGGCGGCTGCCGAGAGGGCTCGTCCTTCGCGCCTCCCCTTCGGCAGCCCAGCCGACCCGCCCTGCGGGTCCTGTTGGCTTTGCGCCCCCACATCGCTGTGGGTTTGCCGTTCTCGAGGGACCGTATGCGGTTGTTCCTGCGTCTGTGTTTCTCTGAACCATTTTCAACTACGACCTAACTTTCAGAATTCCTCCTGCCACCCGCAAAAAATTTTTCCGCTCTTCAGGTCTCTCCCCTGAACTGCCGGAACAGGCCCAGGACGTTGAGCACGTACCAGCGGGTCTCGTCGAAGGGGGGAACCCCACCGTGCCGGGCCACGGCGCCGCGGCCGGCGTTGTAGGCCGCCAGCACCAGGTCGTAGCGCTCCTCCCCAAATCGGTCGAAGAGGCCCCGCAGCCAGCGCACGGCGCCGTAGATGTTGCCCACGGGATCGGCGGGGTCGATGCCCAGGGACTGCCAGGTGGCCGGCATCAGTTGCCCCAGGCCGTAGGCCCCGGCCGGGGAGCGGGCGTGCACGTCGAAGCCCGACTCCACCACGATGAGGGCGGCCACGAACCGCGGGTCGATGCGGTACTTGTAGCTGTAGTGCAGCAGGCTGTGCACGATGGCCACCTGGGTCGGGCGCGACAGCGTGGGGTTGAACAGCCGGATGATGCGGTAGTACTCCTCCGGGTTCTCGTACGTGGACGCGATGCGGACCGAGGTGACCCGCAGACGCCGCATCCACATCCGGGCGCGGGCGCCCACGTCGCTGGCGGGCGCCAGTTGCGCGGCCTTCGCCAAGGCCTGGTAAGCCTCCCGGTTGTGGCTCATGGCAGCGTAGGCCGCGCCCATCCAGAAGTAGGCGTCGGGCGTAGCCCTGAGCGTGGCGGACCGCGCCAGCAGCCGCAGCGCCTCCGGGCCCTGCCGCAGGTGAAGGCGGATCACCCCGAGCCACAGCAGACCCAGGGGATCGTTGGGCGCGGCACGCAGGTGGCGCTCCATCTTCGCCGCGGCCTCTGCCACCCGCCCGGCCGCAAAGGCGGCGCGCGCCTCGTCGAAAGCGCTGGCCCCGGCCACGGCAGGACCGGGAGTCCAGGTGACGAGGAGCGCGCCCACCACGGCGGCTGCGACCACGGCCGCCAGGCGGCGGGCGGCCCTCCCCTGCCGCGGCCGGACCGGCGAGCATCCCGACCCTGGCCGGACGATCTCCATCACCCTTCCCTGACGGTGGCGCGCGGCCGGGCTCCTGCCGTGGGCACGGCGAAGGCCGGCGGGTCCGGCCGTGCGCGAACGCGGACCGGCCCGTGGGATGACCCGAGCGCGACCGCATCGTAGCATCGGCCGCGGAGCGGTGTCAACTTGACCCACGCCGCGGAGCGCCCGGCGTCCCGGAGGAAGCGGGCATGCGCCGCCGCACCAGCGACATCACCAGCGCCTCCGCCAGGCGCACCAGCCGCGTGGTGGGGAACTCGCGCCGGCTCAGGGGCGGCACCAGCACCGTGTACAGGCCCAGCAGGTTGCCGCCCAGGATGTCGGTGAAGAGCTGATCGCCTACCAACGCCGTGCTGGCCGGTGCGGTGCCGAGCCGGCGCATGGCTCCTCGCAACCCCAACGACGCCGGCTTCGCCGCGGCGGTCACGGCCTCCACGCCCAGCGCCCGCGCTATCCGCTCCGCCCGCCTGGTGAAGTTGTTGGTCACGATGCACAGCCGCAGCCCATGCGCGCGCGCCGCGGCGATCCACCCGGGCAGGGCCTCGGGGATCTCGCGGGCCCCCCACGGCACCAGGGTGTTGTCGAGATCGAGCAGCAGGGCCTCGATCCCCCGACGGCGCAGTGCGGCCAGATCGATGGCCTGGACGGACGGCGCGTACTCCCGCGGCACCAGCCACCGCAGCATCAGCGCGTCCTCCTGCCGGGGGCATCCTGGATGGCGCGGATCGCGGCCAGGTGTTCCCGGTAGGTCCGGCTGAAGACGTGCGTGCCGTCGGGGCGGGCCACGTAGTAGAGGAACTCGGAAGGCAGGGGCACCAGCGCCGCCTCAATGCTGGGAAGCCCGGGGCTGGCGATGGGTCCCGGCGGCAACCCGAAGACGCGGTAGGTATTGTACGGCGAATCGGCGTCCAGATCGCGCAGCGTCACCGGCCCCTCGCGGCGCCGCAGAGCATACAGCACCGTGGCGTCCACCTCCAGGCGCATGCCCCGCCGCAGCCGGTTGTAGATGACCCCGGCGATCAACGGACGCTCGAAGGCGTGGCGGGCCTCCCGCTCTACCATCGACGCGATCGTGAGGATCTCGTGCAGCGGCCGCCCCGTGGCCCGGGCGCGGGCCGGCAGGCCCGGGCCGGCCACGCGCTCGAAGCGCTGCAGGAACATCTCCACGATGGCGTCCTCGCGCATCCCGCGGGGCAGCCGGTAGGTGTCCGGAAACAGGTAACCCTCCAGCGTCGGCAGGCTGGCCAGGAAGGAGCGGCCGAAGCGGGGAGGATCGCCCACCGCCGCCAGGAACCGGTCGGCGCGGGCCAGCCCGCGCGCCTCCAGGAGCCGCGCGATCTCCTCCGCGGTGAACCCCTCCGGGACCGTGACGTCGTGCAGCACCGCCTCGCCGCGCGCGAGCACCTCTGCGATGGCGGCGGGCGTCATGGCGGGGGAGAGCCGGTACTCTCCGCCCTGCAGCCGGCGGGCCAGCCCCCGCACCCGCGCCACCAGAAGAAATCCCAACCGGTGGCGCACCAGCCCCTCCTCTTCCAGGCGCGCGGCGATGGCCAGCGCCGACGCACCCTGGGGCAGCATCACCACCCGGAGTGCGCCGCGCGGGTCGGCGGGCCGCGTGGCAAGAAAGAACGCGGCTCCGGCGAGGGCAACCACCGCCCCGACCACGCGGAGCCGCCGCGCGTTTGCCATGACGACGGCGCGGATCGCGGGGCCCTTTCGCGTTCTGGCCTTCAACTCTCCCGATCACCGGGCGCACCTTGTTGCCGCGTCCGGGGCTGCGGATGTGCGGGAGCTCGCGAGACGCCTCGTCCGGGTCCTCGGGTCCCGGAACGTGCTCTCCCGCACGGTCGACCCGGAGCGCGTCGCGCCGGT
>JACQTN010000449.1 GCA_016210785.1 Armatimonadota bacterium | reverse complement strand
GCGTGGATCTGCTCATCGTGGTGATCGGTCTCACCTCCTGGATGCCCATCGCCCGCCTGGTGCGGGGCGAGGTGCTGCGGTGGAGGGAGGAGGACTTCGTGGTGGCCGCGGTTTCCCTGGGCGCGGCCCCCGGCCGCGTGCTGCTCCGGCACGTGCTGCCGCAGGCCATCCCCATCATCATCGTGGCGGCGACGCTGCGCCTGGCGCAGAATATCCTCACCGAGTCGGCGCTCTCGTTCCTGGGGCTGGGCGTTCAGGCGCCGATGCCGTCGTGGGGCAACATGCTGACCAAGGCGCAGCAGTACATCTTCACCGTGCCGCTCTTGACCCTGTGGCCGGGACTGATGATCCTGCTCACGGTGCTGTCCTTCAATAGCCTGGGGGATGGGTTGCGTGACGCGCTAGACCCGAGGATGCAGCAGATGAAGGCGAGCTGACGTCTGCGCGCGCCGGCCGGCATCATGGCGAGGCCGCCCGGAGCGCAGCCGGATGTGGGAAGGGTCCCGGTTCCCGGCTGATGCGGACCGCCGCACGGAAGCACGAGCCGCGTTAGGAATGTATAAGGAAGAGGAGTGATCAGAGGCCGTTATGTTACGCATCGGCATCGACGTCGGCGGGACCTTCACCGACCTGGTCGCGTACGAGACGGCGACAGGCCGGTTCTATGATCACAAGGTGCTCACCACGCCGCTCCATCCCACGGACGGGATCCTGCGCGGGCTGCGGGAGCTGCTGGCGCGGGCCGGGTTGTCCCCGGACGCGCTGCGCGACGCGGACGTCTTGCACGGCACGACCCTGGTGGCCAACGCCCTCATCGAGCGCACGGGGCGGGCCACGGCGCTGCTGGTGACTCCCGGCACGCGCGACGTCCTGGAGACCGGACGGGAAAACCGCTACGACCCCTACGACCGGATGCTGCGGCGCCCGGCGCCATTGGTGGAACGGCGCCGGCGCCGCGAGGTGCCCGGGCGCCTCCGGGCCGGCGGCGCGGAGCACGAGGCGCTGGACCGGGAGCAGGTGGCGGTGATCCTCAAGGAACTGGCGGCCGAGGGCGTGGAGGCCGTGGCCGTCTGCTTCCTCCACAGCTACGCCCATCCCGTCCACGAGCGCGCCGTGCGGGAGATCGCGCAGTCGCTGGGTCTCCGGCTCTACCTCAGCCTCTCCTGCGACGTGGCGCCGGAGATCGGCGAGCACGAGCGCGTGACAACCACCGCCGCCAACGCCTACATCCAGCCGATCGTCGAAGGCTACCTGCGGACGCTGCGGGAGGCGCTGGAGAGTGCGGGCCACCGCGGCCGCTTCTACCTGATGTGGTCCGACGGCGGGCTGGCCTCGGTGGACGCGACGCTGCGCGTGCCGATCCGCCTGCTGGAGTCGGGACCCGCGGCGGGCGCGCTGGCGGCGTGCCACTTCGGGGCGCGCCACGGCCTGGAGCGGGTGATTGCCTCCGACATGGGCGGCACCACCGCCAAGATCTGCCTGATCCGCGGCGGCGAGCCGGACCGTGCGCCGTCGTTCGAAATCGGGCGCGTGCACCGCGACAAACCCGGCAGCGGCCTACCCGTGCGCGTGCCCACCATCCACATGCTGGAGATCGGCGCCGGCGGCGGGAGCCTGGCCCGCATGGACGACATGGGGTTGCTCAAGGTGGGGCCGGAGAGCGCGGGCGCGCGGCCGGGCCCCGCCTGCTACGGTTTGGGAGGCGCCGAGCCAACGGTGACCGACGCCAGTCTGGTGCTGGGCTATCTGCCAGAGGACGGCATGCTTGCGGACAGCCTGCGCCTCGACGGCGCCCGCGGCCGCGAGGCCTTCCGCTCGCTCGCGGAACGGCTCGGCAAGACCGTGGAGGAGGTCGCCGTCGGCGTGCGGCGCATCGTCACCGAGCACATGGCCCAGGCGGTCAAGCTGCACGTCACCGAACGGGGCGAAGACCCCCGCGACTACACGCTGACGGCCTTCGGCGGCGCGGCACCCTTGCACGCCTGCGATGTCGCTGCCAGGCTGGGCATCCGGCGCGTGGTGATTCCCGCCCAGGCAGGTGTGCTGTCGGCCTTCGGGTTTCTCGCGGCGCGCGTGGGGCTGGAGCTCGTGCAGACCCTCATCGTCCCGCTGGATGAGATGGACCCGGGTGCGCTGCGCGAGGCGGGCGCGTCGCTGCGCGCCCGCGCCGTCGACGCGCTGCGCTCGGCCGGCATTGACGAAAAGGGCGGCCACTTCCACTTCATCCTCGACATGCGCTACCGGGGCCAGGGGTACGAGATCCACGTCCCGGTGGGCGCGGACGTCCCGCTAGACCCGGCGCAGATCGAAGCGGCGTTCACCGCCGCCTACCGGCGGCAGTACGGGGTCGCCCACACCGGCATGCCGGAGATCCGCGCGGTGCGGCTGCGGGCGGAGGGGCCGGAGCCGGCGCTGGTGACCTCCTTGAAACATCGGGACACCATCGGCGAGGCCGGCCGGGTCGCACCCTCACCACAACCCTCTCCCGCTGCGGGAGAGGGAGGCCGACATCCCCCTCACCCTGACCCTCTCCCCGGACGGGAGAGGGGAGAGTCCACGCGGCGCGTGTGGTTCGAGGAGATCAACGGGTGGGCGGCGGCGCGGGTGTATCGCCTCGCCGATCTGGAGGCCGGCGGGCGCTACGCGGGCCCGCTGCTGGCCGAGGGTCCGCACACGACGATCGTGGTGGGGCCCGGGGGCGTCCTCACGTTGTCGCCGTCGGGCGACGCCGTGGTGGAGGTGCCCGCGCGCCAGCGCAGCACGGTCGCGGCGGCCGGCGCGCGCGTCGACCCGGTGGACCTTGAGATCATCCTGGCCCGGTTGCGAGCCATGGCCGACGAGGCAGACCGGGCGCTGCTGCGCACCGCCTTCTCGAGCGTCGTGCGCGACGGCAAGGACTACTCGCTGGTCATCACCGATCCCGCGGGGCGGTGTCTGGCCCTGCCCACCGAGTGCATGCCGCTTTTCGTCACCAGCATGCCTCGCACCATCGGGCTGCTGCTGGAGCGCTTTCCGGCGCAGACCCTCCGGCCGGGCGACCTGATCCTGACCAACGATCCCTGGATGTGCGCCGGTCACAAGTCCGACCTGGTGCTGGTGGCGCCCTTCTTTCATCAGGGCGAGGTGGTGGCGTTCATCGGCACGATCCTCCACGTGCCCGACATCGGGGGCGTGCTGGGCGACTTCCGGGCGTGGGATATCTATGAGGAAGGGCTGGCGTTGCCGCCCCTCAAGCTGTATGAGGAAGGGCGGCCCAACGAAGCGGTGCTGCGCATTCTCGCGGAGAACGTGCGGGTCCCGGAACACGTGCTGGGCGACCTGGCCGCCATGCGCGCCGCCGTCGAGGTCGCGTCACGCCGGATGCAGGAGTTCCTCCAGGACGCGGCCGCCCTGGATCTCCACGCGGTGTCGGAGGAGGTCAGCCGGCGGGCGAAGGACGCGTTCATGGAGCGCCTGCGCGCATTGCCGCCCGGTGTCTACCGGGCCGCGGTGGACGCGGACGGCGTGGTGGAGGGCACGCCGGAGGCGCGGACGCCGATCCACCTGGAGGCCACGGTGGAGGTGGGGAGCGCGGGCCTCACCATCAACTTCGAGGGATCGCAGCGTCAGCGGCCGCGCCAGGCCATCAACGTGCCCATCCCGTACACCATCGCCGACACCATTTACGCGCTGCAGTACATGCTGGCTCCGTCGCTGCCCAACGTTGGCCCGCAATTCAGCCCGGTGCGGATCGTGG
>JACQTN010000448.1 GCA_016210785.1 Armatimonadota bacterium | reverse complement strand
ATCCCGGCCAGCGCCTGAAGCCTCCCTTCTGGTACCCCAACGCCCTCCCGGGGCGATGGCTGGGGACGGATCAGCTCGGGCGGGATCTGTTGAGCCGCATGATCTTTGGGGCGCGAATCTCCCTGCTCGTGGCCGCCATCGCGGTGGCGGTCGCGGGAGCGCTGGGGGTGGTCGTCGGGCTGGTGGCGGGATACTATGGGGGTTTTGTCGACCAGGTGGTCATGCGGATCGTGGACATCAAGCTCGCCTTCCAGTTCATCCTGCTGGCGATCCTCGTGCTCACCGTGGTGCGCCCGAGCCTGATCAACGTGATCGTGGTGCTGGTGCTGTCCAGCTGGGTGATCTACTGCCGACTTGTGCGCGCCCAGACCCTGACGCTGCGGGAGCGGGAGTTCGTGATCGCGGCGCGCGCCATCGGGTGCCGCGACCTCCACATCCTCCGCCGCCACCTCGCGCCCAACCTCATGGCGGCGGTCATCATCGTCGCCGCCCTTCAGGTGGCGCAGGTCATCATCACGGAGTCGGTGCTGAGCTTCTTGGGCCTGGGGGTACAACCTCCCACGCCCACGTGGGGTCTGACCATCGGCGAGGGCCGAGAGTACATCAACGTCGCCTGGTGGATCATCACCTTTCCCGGGCTGGCCCTCATGGTCACCGTGATCGCCATTGGCTTCCTGGCCGACTGGCTGCGGGACATGCTGGACCCGACGCTGCGCGTCCAATAAGGGAGGAGCACGCGGAGGAGGGACACGCCATGGCCACACTGGTCGTTGCGCGGTACGTCATCGACGGCACGGGCCGGCCGCCCATCGCGGATGGCGCCGTTCTCATCGAGAACGGGCGGATCACGCAGGTGGGGAAGCGTTCCCAGGTGGAGATGCCGGCGGGCGCCGAGGTGATCGACGCCGGCGCCTGGACGGTCCTGCCGGGGCTCATCGACATGCATGAGCACTTCGGCATGGACGCCATGGGCAACGAGGACCAGCAGCTCCGGCAGCCCGACGCGGACATCGCCATCCAGGCCACGCGGCACGCCCGCATCGCCCTGGCCGGCGGGGTGACCACGGCCCGCATCGTGGGAGAGATCAACTTCATCGATGTCGCCTACAAGCGCGCCATCGCCCAGGGCACCATGGTGGGCCCGCGGGTAGTGATTGCGACCCGGCCTCTCGTGGCGACCGGCGGCTACGGCGTGTTCAGCGGGTTCGCGCCCGCGGACGGCCCGGAGGAGATCCGCAAGATGGTCCGCGCCAATATCAAGGCAGGCGCGGACCTGATCAAGATGTTCGTGACGGGGGGCGGGACCTACCGCACACGGGCCACACCGCTCCAGCACTACTACTCCTACGAAGAGATCCGCGCGGCTGTGGAGGTCGCGCACGCCTTCGGCCGCAAGGTGGCGGTGCACGCCCAGGGCGGCACGGGGACGCGGTACGCCATCGAGGCTGGCGTGGACGTCATTGAGCACGGCCACTTCCTCAGCGATGACGAGGTCGCCCTCATGGCGAAGCACGGCACGGCCCTCGTCGCCACCAACTCCATCCACCTCTATCCGGGCGTGGACTGGAGCGCCTTTCCGCACGTCGTGGAGTACCGCGCCCGGGTGGAGGAGGCGGCGGGCCAGAACATCCGCCGGGCGAAGCAGCACGGCGTGACCTACACTGTGGGCACCGATGCCATGCACGGCCTCATGTGGTTTGAGGTCGGCTGCGCGGTGCGCCGCGCGGGGCTGTCGCCCATGGAGGCAATCGTCGCGGCCACGAAGACTGCAGCGGAGGTGTGCGGGCTCGCGGAGGAGACCGGGACCCTCGAGTCCGGCAAGTCCGCCGACCTGATCGCGGTGGCCGGGGATCCCTTGGAGGACATCGCTGCGCTGGCCGCTGTGCGGCTGGTGATGAAGGAGGGGCGACGGTATGATCCGCGCCCGCTGTTGGAGGGCCTGGCTCCCCAGGAGGGCGTGCTGATGTGACTGCTGGCGGTTGGCCCGCGGCACGGCTTCCGGACTCCCCCTGTTCCCCGTGCCGCGAGGGGGGAGCGGCCCGCGCGGAGCCCGCCCCGCGGATGCAAGAGGCACACAAAGGAGGAATCCCTGTGGCCACATTGATCAGGGCGAAGCAGGTTATCGACGGCACCGGCGCCCCGGCCATCGCCGGCGGCGTCGTGCTCGTGGACGGCGAACGCATTGTGCAGGTGGGGAAGCGGTCCGAGGTCACGGCGCCGTCGGGAACCGAGGTCATTGATCTTGGAGGGTGGACCGTGCTGCCCGGTTTGATCGACATGCACGGCCATCTGGCCAAGAACGCCATGGGTAATGAGGACGAGCAGCTCAGGCAGCCGGACGCGGCCCTCGCGCTTCAGGCGACCCGCCACGCACGCATCTGCCTGGCCTCCGGGGTCACGACCATGCGCACGGTGGGGGAGATCCATTTCATTGACGTCGCCTATAAGCGCGCCCTGGCGGAGGGGACGATGGTCGGCCCGCGCGTGCTGATCGCCACCCGTCCGCTGGTGGCGACCGGCGGCTACGGTGTCTTCAGCGGCTTCGTGGCCGCGGACGGTCCGGAGGAGATCCGCAAGGTGGCGCGGGCCAACATCAAGGCGGGGGCGGATTTGATCAAGATCTTCACCTCCGGCGGCGGAGCCTATACTGCCAGGACGAACCCGCTGCAGCACTACTACTCGCGGGAGGAGATCCGCGCGGCGGTGGAGGTGGCGCACGCCCACGCCCGGAAGGTCTCCGCCCACGCCATCGGCGGGCTGGGCGCGCGGTATGCGATCGAGGCCGGCGTCGACACGATCGAGCACGGGCACTTTCTGACCGATGAGGAGCTCGACCTGATGGCGGAGCGGGGATCGGTGCTGGTCTCCACCATGACGCTCCACCTCTACCCGGGGATTGACTGGAGCGCCTATCCGACGTTGCAGGAGTATCGCGCGCTGGTGGAGAGCGTGGCGGGACGGAGCGTGCGGAAGGCCAAGGCGCGGGGGGTGACCTACACCATGGGCACCGATTCCATGCACGGCCTCATGTGGTTTGAGGTGGGCTGCGCGGTGCGGCACGGCGGCCTCTCCCCGATGGAGGCCATCACGGCGGCCACCAGGACCGCGGCGGAGGTCTGCGGGTTGGGGAGGGACACGGGGACGCTGGAGGCCGGCAAGTGGGCCGATCTGATCGCGGTGTCGGACGACCCCCTGGAGGATATCGGCGCGCTCTCCAGCCTGCGGTTTGTCATGCAGGCGGGCCGCCGCTACGATCCGAAGGCGCTGGTGGAGCATCTGGCCTAGGAGCGGGACGGCGTGCGCACCTACCAGGCGGTCGGGAAATCCGTCAGGCTCAGGGATGGCCGGGAGAAGGTCGCCGGCCGGGCCCCCTACGCGGCCGATATCTCTCTTCCCGGTATGCTTCACGCCCGGCTCGTGCTGAGCCCGCACGCCCATGCCCGCATCCTGTCGATCGATACCCGGCGGGCTCGGGCCGTCCCCGGCGTGGTCGCCGTGGTGACGGCGGCCGACCTGGGCGGCCTGGGGGAAGCCCCGGCCTCCCGCAGCCAGATCCTTCTGGCCGCGGATCGCGTCGTGTTCGCTGGACACCCCGTGGCCGTCGTCCTGGCGGGAGACGAGGCGACGGCCCAGGATGCGGCGGCGCTGGTCGAGGTGACCTACGAACCCCTCGCCGCGGCGGTCGAACCGGTCCAGGCCATGGAACCGTGTGCCCCGCTGGTCTGGCCCTCAGGCCTCGGAGCAGGGGGGAGCGAGGCCGGCATCCACGGCGGAGACACGGCGGTGGTGGCGGGTGGTTCCCGCGGGCGTGCGACCAATATCAACGCGACGATCCAGTACCGCCGCGGGGACGTGGAGGCCGGCTTCAGAGACGCCAAGGTGGTGGTGGAGCGGCACTACCGGACGGGCGTGGTGCATCAGGGATACCTGGAGCCCCACGCCACGGTGGCCGCGCACGATCCGCTGACGGGGGTCCTGACCATCTGGACGGCCACCCAGGGACAGTTCCTGGTCCGAGCGGAGGTTGCGCAGGTCCTCGGGATCGGACAGGGCAATATCCGCGTGATCCCCACGGCCATCGGCGGCGGGTTCGGCGGCAAGATCGTCCTGGTCGAGCCGCTGGTGGCCGCACTCGCCATGAAAACCAGCCGCCCGGTCCGGTTGGTCCTCACACGGATGGAAGAGTTCCTTACGAGTACCCCGGCGCCACAGATTCTGTTCGACCTCCGCATGGGCGCGGCGTCAGACGGCAGCCTCACGGCGATCCGGGGGCGTGTCGTCTACGATACGGGCGCGTTCCCCACCGGGCTACTGTCCCTGGCCTGCCTGATCTTGGGCTGGTCGTACCGCTGTCCGCATCTGGACATCGAGGGAGTCGAGGTGTTGACTCACAAGACGCCGGCGGGTGCATACCGGGCCCCCGCCGGGCCTTCCGCGGTGTTCGCCATGGAGTCGCACATGGACGATTTGGCTCGTGCGTTGGGCCTGGATGCCGTGGAGTTCCGACTGCGCAACGTTGTGGACGGTGGCGACCCCATGCCCGATGGGACGCCGTGGCCGCCACTTGGTCTCCGCGCGTGCCTGGAGCGCTTGCGCGATCATCCCGACTGGCGGCAACGAGAACAACGTCGGCGGCCATACGAGGGTGTGGGGATCGCCCTTACCCCGTGGCGCGGCGGCATCGAGCCTGCGGCCGCGGTGTGCAGGGTGGACGACGATGGCGGTCTGCACGTGGTCGTGGGATCGGTCGATCTCACAGGGACGCATACCACCCTGGCCCTCATCGCGGCGGAGGCGTTCGGCGTCCCTGAGCGCATGGTGAGGGTGGTCCAGGCCGACACGCAGCACGCGCCGTACGCCGGCGTGGCCGGCGGCAGCAAGATCACCACGACCGTCGGGCTGGCGGTGCAGCACGCGGCCGCCGAGGCGCGGCAACAGGTCCTGCAGATCGCCGCGGAGTGCATGGAGGCTCGGCCTGACGATTTGGAGATCGTCGACGGCTGGGTGCGGGTCCGCGGTGTGCCGGATCGTCGCGTGTTCATCGGCGACATCGCCAGGATGACGATGCAGTACGGCGGGCGATTCCCGCCCATCTTCGGACGGGGCGCGGTCGCCCCACAGGTTCGTTCTTCGGGCTCGGCCGTTCACTTCGCCCGGGTGGCCGTGGATCCGGAGACGGGGGAGGTACGGGGCCTCCGCTACGTTGCCCTGCAAGACGTGGGTTTTGCCATCAATCCCAAAGCGATTCAGGGCCAGATTCACGGAGGAGTCGCCCAGGGGGTCGGCTGGGCCCTGTTAGAGCGGATGATGTACGACGAGCGGGGCCAGCCCGTGACGGCAACGTTGATGGACTACGCGCTCCCTTCGGCGGTCGCGGTTCCCCCGATCGACGTGGAGTTGATCGAGGTGCCGTTGCCGCACACGCCCTTTGGCGCCCGAGGGGTGGGCGAGCCTCCGGTGGTGCCCGTAGCGGCAGCCATCGCCAACGCGATTTACGACGCCGTCGGTGTCCGCGTCACGCGGTTGCCGGTGACCCCGGAAGCGCTGCTGGCTGCCATGGGCCGAAAGGGTCACGGGCCGGAGGCCACGGGCGCGGGATCGTGAACCGGGAGCGAAGGGGGAGAGTCGCGTTCCGCGTTGGCTCGTTGATTCATGGGTCGTCTTCCCGCGGGGCGCACAAGTCCAAGGTTAGGAGGGGCGCGGGAAGGAGGGGTCGTCCGTACGCCTGGGCGCTCCCGGGGCTTCGCGGGCCGAGGTCTGCTCAGGCCTGCTTGCGATCTGCGGGGTCTGCTTCACTGAGGCAGTTCGCCGCAAACAGCTCCTCGATCTCCGGGGCTCGGTTGACCAATCCCTGCTCGGTGAGGTAGCGACGAAAGGCGGTCAAGGTGGGCAGATTCTGTTCCACGCCGTATGGCCAGGGGTCCTCCCCAAACATCCGCCGCTGGTGTTCCAGGTAGTGCGGCAAGAACGGCATGGTGTAGGGCAGGGTGTTCAGCGCTCGCAGGCTTTGAAGACAGACCCGCTTGGCCTCCAGGAACGCGTCGTACAGGTCGCGGGTGACCCAGGGGTGGCGATCGTAAATCTCCCTGCGGACGACGACCGTGTGCATGATGGGGAAGATCCGCGTCCGCCGGAAGTAGTCCTCTTCGAGCTGCTGAAGGTTGCCCAACAAGCGGCGCACGCTGGGCGCGCCCCGCAAGAACGGCTCTGGGGGCGAGATCGCCGCCATGGCGGCAATCTCGCCGGTCTCCAGCATGCGGCCCAGGACCGCCTGGCTTTCCACCCGCCGGAGTCTGATCCGCGGGGGCAGGTCGATCGGAATCAGCTCCTCTGCCGCCGTCACCCATTGCACGTCCTCGGCCGTGACCCCGTATTCGTCGGACAACAGGCCCCGCATGAAGACCCCCGCGGTCACCTGATACTCGGGCGTGCCTATCGCTTTTCCCTTGAGGTCCTGAGGGGACTCGATCCCGGCATCGCTGTTCACAAAGATGTGGCCGTGGCGGAAGAGCCGGGAGGGGAACACCGGGATGGCGACAAAATCGCGCATCCCCGCGGCCACGGCGAGCGTGTAGGAGGAGAGTGACATCTCGGCCACATCAAAGTCCTTATGCCGCAGCATGCGCCAGAAGATGTCCCGACCTCTATTCTCGGTGAAATGCAGCGTGACCCCCTCCGGTCTTACCCTGCCGTCTCTGAGCGGCAGCAGCCGGTCGGTCGTGCCGCAGGCGATCGAGAGTTCCAGCATTCCCGTGCTCGCCTCCTCGCCTGGTCAGAATAGGCCGCCCGGCGGCCGGCGCACCGTGCGCGGCGCCTGGCGTGCCGACGAAACATCCCTCCGGTGTGCCACGCGCCTCGTTCGGTGCGGTGTCAGAGATTTCCCGCCTTGAGCAGGAATATTCCTGCTCAGGCCGAATTATTCGCGTCCAATCGCCGTCCTGATGACAAAAACTCAACCGCGCCACACAGCATTGCACTCTATGCCGGGCCACCTGGAGCGTGGGCGATGCTGGACACGGGGCAGGTCTCCGCAGACCGGCTGATGCAGTACACCCGCACGATTTCCCAGTGGGCCCGCCATGCGGGCACGCCGGAAGAACTGGAGGCCGCGCGCTACATCGAGCGGGAGTTCACCGCTCTGGGCTACGCCACCCGGCTGATCCTGCACGACGCGTACGTCAGCCTGCCGGGAGAGGCCGCGCTTGTCTTGGTGGAACCCCGGCGGCAAGAGATCCCCTGCGTGGCCAACGCCTTTGGTCTGCCCACCGGACCGGATGGTGTGGCAGTGGAAGTGGTGGATGCGGGCAAGGGGACCGCGTCGGAGTTCGCGGCTGCCGGTGCGGCCGGAAAGGTCGCACTCGTCGAGGGCCGCTCACGTCCCCACCACGCGGTGCACGCAGGCAAGGTCGGGGCGAAGGGCATCATCTGCATGAACGGCCGCTACGCCCACCAATCGGGATCCTCGCCCGTGTGGGGGAGTCCAGGGGAAAGCAATGTCGCGCAACTTCCCCGTCTGCACATTCTTTCCGTCAGTCTGACCGATGGGGAAGGCCTCCGGGCGCTCTGCCGGCAGGGACCCGTGCGGGTCCACTTTACCACCCGGGTGCAGACGGGCTGGACCAAGACGCCCATTGTGGTGGCGGACCTGGCGCCCGGTCATGCCGAGGCCGAGCCCGAAAAGTACGTCCTCTTCGCCGCTCACGCGGACAGCTGGTACCACGGCGCCATGGACAACGGCAGCGCGAATGCCGCCATGTTGGAACTGGCCCGCCTGGCCGCCGGGCAGCGCGGCGGCATGCGGCGCGGCCTGCGCTACGCTGTCTGGTCCGGTCATTCCCAGGGCCGGTACTCCTCCTCGGCCTGGTATGCCGACCAGTTTTGGTCCGACCTCGACGAGAACTGTGTCGCGCACCTGAATGTGGATTCTCTGGGCGCCCTGGACTGCGACGTCTTCAGAACCAACTCCATGCCCGAGACGGCGGGCCTGGGTAAATGGGCGGTCAAGGAAGTGGCCGGCGCCGTCCTGGACGCCCAGCGGGCTGGACGCAACTCCGACCAGTCCTTCATGGGGATCGGTATCCCCATGCTGTTCGGGTACATCGCCGTGCAGCGCGAAGGGTGGCTGGGCTGGTGGTGGCATACGTCCCACGACACCGTGGACAAAATCGATCCTGACCGGCTGGTGCGTGACACGCGCATCGTCGGTCTCGTTCTCGGCCGCCTGTTGGGCGATCCGGTCCTCCCCCTGGACTATGCCGCGAGCGCCGCCGACATCCGCACCAACCTGGAAGACTTGGCCAGGGCCGCCGAGGGGAAGTTTGACCTTTCGTCCACCATCAACTTGGCCGGCACGTTGGAGCGGCTCTGCCGGCGACTCCCCGAGGCTGCGGTGTCACCGCGAGCGATCAACGCCTGCCTGCAGGATCTGGGCCGCATCCTCATCTCGGCTACCTACACCATCGCCGGCCGATTTATCCCTGACCCGGCCTACGAAGTGCCGTTTTTGCCGAAACTCCAGGGCGTGCGGCGCCTGGGTCCCCTCGATCCCGACTCCGATCAGGCGAAGTTCCTGATGGTCGATTTGGCGCGGGCCAGGAATGAACTGGTCGAGGCTCTGCGCCGCGCCTGCCGCCGGGTGGAGGATGTCCTTCCGGCGGGCAAGGGAGGCTAGGCGGAACGTGCGATGACGGGAGGCGCGCTCGTGTCAGGCGCCTATGTAGGAACGCCCCACCGCCAGTTGTCCCACGAGCGCCTTCTGCGCGGCCGGGGCCGCTTCCTCAACGACATTCAGGTACCCGGGCTGCTCCACGTCGCGTTCGTGCGCAGCCCTCACGCCGCGGCGCGGCTCGTGGGGGTTGATGCGACCGCGGCGCTCCGCGTTCCCGGTGTGGTGGCGGCCATCGACTACGCGACGCTCGCGCCGTTTCTGAAGGCGCCGATCCCGGTGATCCGCCCCCATCCCGACATGAAGGCGATCACCGCGCCTCCGCTCGCCGACCGCGTCGTCCGCTATGTGGGTGAGCCCGTGGCCGCCGTCGTGGCCGACACGCCCTACGCCGCGGAGGACGCGCTGGAGGCCGTTGCGGTCACATACGAACCCCTCCCGGCCGTGGCCGATGTGGAAGAGGCGCTGCGCCCGGGGGCGCCGCTGCTCCACCCGCAGTTCGGCACCAACGTGGCACTGCGTTTTCACATGCAGTGCGGGGACGCGGCGCGGGCGTTTCGCGAGGCTCCGATCGTGCGGGAGGAGACGTTTCGGCTCTCCCGGGGATCCGCCCAGTCCATGGAGACGCGCGGGGTGGTGGCGTGGCACGACCCGCAGGACGGGCTCCTCGTCTGGTCCAGCACGCAGCATCCGTTCAACCTCCGGCGGGCCCTCGTGCAGATTCTCGGCCTGCCGGAGGGGCTTGTGCACGTCGTGGCGCCGGATGTGGGGGGCGGGTTTGGCGCCAAGCTGATGTACTATGCGGAGGAATTCGTCCTGCCCGTGCTCGCCCTGCGCCTGCAGCGGCCTGTCAAATGGGTGGAAGACCGGCGCGAGAGTTTCATGGCCACATCCCATCAGGCCGAGCAGGTCCATCACGCGCGGATCGCCGCGAGGGCGGACGGCACGGTGCTCGCGTTTGAAGACAGTTTCCTGCACGCTGCTGGCGCGTACACCCCCTACGGCTCCGGATCGGTGTTCAATACCGCCACCACGCTGCCGGGGCCGTACCGGATTCCCCATTGTTCCATCGAAGGCGCCGTCGTGTACACGCACTGCGTGCCGACCACACCCTACCGGGGGTCCGGGCGCCCGCAGGCCTGCTTCGTCATCAACCGCATGGTGGACCGGGTGGCGCAGGCCGCCGGAGTCGATCCGGTGGAGGTCAGGCGCCGGAACCTGATCCGTCCGGAGGAGTTCCCCTACGACAACGGGCTGAGCAGCCGCAGCGGGGCCCCTGTGCGCTACGACACGGGGGACTACCCGGCGGCGCTGGAGCGTCTGGTGGGTCTGGCCGGGTATGCCGGCCTCCGCACGATGCAGGAGGAGGCGCGCCGGCAGGGCCGGCACCTGGGTGTCGGTCTCGCCTGCTACGTGGAGAACACCGCCCAGGGTTCCTACGAGAGCGCGAGAGTGTCGGTCGACGCGCTTGGCGAGGTCCTGGTCGCGACGGGCGCGGCGTCGCAGGGACAGGGGCACGAGACCGTTCTTGCCCAGATTGCCGCGGACGTGCTGGGTGTGCGGCCGGAGAATATCCGCGTCGTAGGCGGTGATACCCGCGCCATTCCCTATGGCGTGGGTACCTTCGGGTCCCGGACGGCTGTGACCGCCGGCAACGCCGTCCTGGCCGCCGCTCAGGAGGTCCGGCAGAAGGCGCTGCGTCTGGCGGCGCACCTCCTGGAAACGACGCCCGCCGACCTGGTCTGCCGCGACAGTCACCTCTTTGTGCGCGGAGCTCCCAGCCGCTCCCTCACGCTGGCCCAGGTCGCCCGGGCCGCCGACCCGATGCGGAACAACCCGCCCACGGCGCTCGACCCCGGCCTTGCCGCGACCGCGTACCACCAGCGCACCGAGCCGACCTATGGGGCGGGCGCCCACGCATCGCTCGTGGAGGTGGACCCCTCCACCGGGCGGGTCCAGGTCCTGGGATATTGGGTCGTGCACGACTGCGGTGTGGTGTTGAACCCGGCCATCGTGGAAGGGCAGGTGGTCGGCGGCGTCGCGCAGGGCATCGGCGGCGCGCTCTACGAGCGCATCCACTACGATGCCGGCGGGCAATTGCTGACGGCGACGTTCATGGATTTCCTGCTGCCGACAGCGGCCGAGGTCCCACCGGTCGTCGCCGAGCATTCGCCCGCTGACTTGCCGGATAACCCCCTCGGCGTCAAGGGCGTTGGGGAAGCCGGGATCATTCCGGCGCCGGCGGTGATCGTGGCGGCGGTGGAGGATGCGCTGCGTCCCTTTGGAGCGGCGCTGAGATGTGTCCCCGTGGACCCGCAACAGGTACTGAACGCGGTGGCCGCCGCCCGACCGTCGACCATGGCGGCCGGCGCGCGCATCCCGCTGGCCACAGGAGGCGACGCGTGACGGAGGTGTTGACCGAGGTCAGTTGGGAGCGGAACCTCTTCGTGCGGCTTCAGGACGGCACCCGTCTGGCGACGGACGTGTACCTGCCCGACGGGACAGCGGGGCCGTGGCCGGCGTTGATGGAACGCACGCCCTACAACAAACTCAACAGCAACCTGGTGCTGGCCGCCAAGTATTTTGCGCGCCGGGGCTACGCCGTCGTGCTGCAAGACGTCCGGGGCCGCCACGGGTCCGAGGGTGAGTGGTATCCGTTCGCCAACGAAGGCCCGGACGGCGTGGAGACCCTGGAGTGGGTGCGCCGGCAGCCCTGGTGCGATGGGCGGGTGGCGACCATAGGGCTGTCCTATGCCGCCTGCACCCAGACCAGCCTGGCGGCATTCGATCCGCCCGGCCTGACCAGCCAGTTCGTGGCCGACGGGTTCCACAACTATCACACGGCCTCCATGCGGCAGGGCGGAGCCCTGGAGGTCCGGTTCCTGATCTACGCGTTCAACATGGCGCTCACGTCCAGGGAGGCGGCGGTTGATCCGGCGAAGCGGCTGGCTCTCCAGCGGGCGTGGGCGGATCTGCGCTCGTGGCTCAAGCACCTGCCGCCCAAGGAAGGTCTGACCCCGCTGCGCCATCTCCCGTCTTACGAGCGTTGGGTGCTGGATATCTGGCAGCACGGCGAGTACGACGAGTACTGGTCCAGCCGCCCCGGCTACTCCATCGAGGGGCTCTATGATCAGCACGCCGACGTGCCCATTTACCTGCTGGGGTCCTGGTACGACTCCTACGCGCGCTCCACGGTGACCAACTACGTGGAGCTGACCCGCCGGAAGCGCGGCCCCATCAGGTTGATCATGGGACCGTGGATTCACGGTACTGGCAACATGGACCTGTCGTACGCGGGGGACGCCGATTTCGGCCCGGACGCGGCGCTCGGCTACAACGACTTCCGCCTGCGCTGGTTTGACGCGGTGCTGAAAGGCGCGCAGAACGGCATCCTGGAGAAGCCGCCCGTGCGGATCTTCGTGATGGGCGGCGGGTCCGGGCGCCGGCTCGCGGGCTCGGGCAAGCTGGATGTCGGCGGGCGGTGGCGGTTCGAGCGGGAATGGCCCCTGGCGCGGACCGCGTACACGCCGTTTTTTCTGCAGCCCGGAGGCGGTCTCGCCCCCACGCGGCCGCCTGGGGGCGCCGCGCCATCGCGCTACGCCTACGATCCCGAGGACCCCGTGCCGACCATCGGCGGGAACCTCTCGGTCGGCCACGACATCATGCCGGGGGGCGGGTTCGACCAGCGCGGCGGTCCTCACGTCTATGGGGCCAGGGACACGCTCCCGCTGTCGTCCCGCGCGGACGTCCTGGTCTTCTCCACGCCCCCGCTGGAGGAGGATATTGAGGTCACCGGCGCCGTGGTGGTCACGCTCTGGGCGGCCTCGACGGCGCCGGACACGGACTTCACCGCCAAGCTGATCGACGTCTACCCGCCCAGCGTGGATTACCCGGAAGGGTACGAGCTCAACATCGGGGACTCCATCATCCGCGCCCGCTACCGGCGCTCGCGGGAGGAGCCCGAGCTGCTGGAGCCAGGGGTTCCCTATGAGTTCACCATCACGCTCTACCCGACCAGCGTCGTCTTTCAAAAAGGGCACCGCATCCGGCTCCACGTCTCTTCGTCCAACTTCCCGCGCTTCGACGTCAACCCCAACACGGGCGGTCCCCTCGGCGTGGACCGGGTGACCCAGAGGGCGGTCCAGAGCATCTTCCACGACGCCGCCCGTGCGTCGCACGTGATCCTGCCCATCATTCCGGCGTGACGGGGAGGACGACCGGCGTGAGCCTGCCGACCGTGGTTCTCTTTGCGACCGGAGGGACGATCGCGTCGCTCCTGCCGGAGGACCCGGCGCGGGGTTATGCGCCGGCGTTGCGCGGCGAGGAAGTGCTGCGGCGCATTCCCGGCCACCGGGACGTCGCGCGGATCGAACTCGTGGACCTCAGCCTGGTCAGGGGCGGGAACATGACACCGCAGGTCGCCGCCGACCTGTGCCGTCAGGTCAACGCCGCGCTCCGGCGGCCGGAGGTGACCGGGGCCGTCATCTCGCACGGGACGACGACTCTCGAGGACACGTGTTTCCTCGCCGACCTTCTGGTCAGGGGGGACAAGCCGGTCATCGGCACCGGTGCGATGTACCACGCGTCCTGGCCCGAGTGGGACGGTCGTCGCAACCTGCTGAACTCGCTGCGAGCCGCCACCTCGCCCGAGTCGCGCCAGAAGGGTGTCATGGTCTGCATGAATGGAGAGCTGCACGCCGCCCGCGACGTGACCAAGGACCATGCCTCGAGCCCGGCCGCGTTCGTCTCGCCGGGCTCGGGTCCGCTGGGGTGCGTGGACGGGGGCGAGGTGATCTACTACCGGTCGCCGGCGTGCCGCTACACCTTTCCCACCGAGGACATCGTCGGCCCGGTGGACGTGATCAAAGTCGTGCAGGGTGCGGACGACCGGCTGGTGCGCGCGTCCGTGGCGTCGGGCGCACGCGGGCTCGTCCTGGAGGGACTGCCCGGGTACGGCGCGCTGCCGTCTGATCTCCTCCCGGCCATCCGGGAGACCCACGACCGGGGTGTCCCGGTGGTGATCTCCACGCGCTCCCCGCTGGGCCGCGTCTCGCTGACCGCCTCCGCGGCCATGGTGGAACTGGGGGAGGCGGGTGTTATTCCGGCGGGCGATCTCCCGTCCCACAAGGCGCGGCTGCTGCTGATGGTGGCCCTGGCCCACGCCCGCGGCGAGGACGAGATCCGGGCGGCATTTCGCACGGTGGCGCCATGAGACGCTATCAACTGTCACGGCTGGTTCAGTCGGTGGTGCTGCTGCTCGTCGTCAGCTTCGTGGCCTACGCGATGGTCCTGCTCGCGCCGGGAGGCCCGAGCATCCTGCTGGACCCCTACATGACCCGCGAGCAGCGCGAGCAGATGGGGCAGTTGATGGGCCTCGACCAGCCCCTTCACATCCAGTACTGGCGCTGGGTGAAGAATGTCCTCCGGGGCGACATGGGGCGCTCGTTCCTTCTGGGGCGACCCGTGCGCGACATCATCGTCAGGCAGATGCCCAACACGCTCCTGCTGTCCGGCGCCGCGCTCCTGCTCACGGTGCTCGTCGCCATCCCCCTGGGGGTCTACTCCGCCGTCCACCGGAATTCCCCGGCCGACCAGATGGTGACCATGGCGGCGTTCTTCGGCCTGTCCATGCCCGTCTTCTGGCTCGGCCTCCTGCTGAT
>JACQTN010000484.1 GCA_016210785.1 Armatimonadota bacterium | reverse complement strand
GCCCTCACCCCAGCCCTCTCCCAGAGGGAGAGGGGGTAATTTCAGGGTAGGTGACATGAGATCTCCTGAGGGGACGTCCGGTATGCACGCGCGGTCCACGCTGGAGGAGTTCCTGACCGCTCTGGCGGAGGCCGCGCCCGAGCCCGCGGGCGGCGCCGCCGCTGCGCTGGCCGGCGCGGCCTCCGCGGCGCTGGTGGGGATGGTGGCGGATCTGGCGGCCGCGCGGGAGCCAGGGGCGCCCGCCACCGAAGAGATGGCGCGGGCGCGCGGCCGCCTCGACGTCATTCGCGGGGAGCTGCTGGCGCTGGTGGACCGGGACGTGGAAGCGGTGCGCGGCCTCCACGAGGCGTTCCGTCGCGCGCGCGGTCCCGGCGAGGATGAGGCCGCACACCGGGCGGCGCGGCAGGAGGCGATCCGTCACGCCACCCAGGTGCCCGCGGAGATCGCCCGCCTGTGCCGGGAGGTGGTTGCCCTGAGCGTGATAGTGGCCGCGGCCGACCGCGGCGGCACGCTGGCCGATGTGGGCACGGGCGCGCTCCTGGCGGGCGCCGCCGCCGGCGGTGCCGCTCTCATCGTCTGCACCAACTCCGCCGCCGTCGCCGACCGCGCCGTCGCGGACGCGCTGTGCGCCGAGATGGACGCGCTGCGCGTGGAGGCGGCCAGGCTCGCCGCGCGGGTGGCGGAGCAGGTCCGCGCCCGGCTCGCGGCGCGGCCGTCCTCCTGACCGTCCGGCGCCATATCGCGCTGCCCGCACGTCCGGCGTCTTTCCCGTGGGTCAGATCCTCCCCGCCCCCTCTGGCACGCCGTATGCTTACACGGGGCGGGTACGACCTCTCCCCGTAGCCTCTCCGGGCACGGGGCGGGGAGCGAAAAGCCGGGCGGCCGGGCGATGGGGAGGCAACCCGCGCGCGCCCGAGGGAGGGAGCCGGGCACGATGCCTCCTCTGGCACCGGACGACGTCGTCTTCTGCATCCTGTCCTTCGAGGGGCCCGACCGGTACGCACAGGTCGGCGGCCTCGGTGTGCGTGTGACGCACCTGGCGGAGACCCTGGCGCGGCGGGGCTTCGCCACCCACCTGGTGTTCGTCGGCGATCCCGACGCGCCCCCGCGCGAGGTCCACCTGGACGGCCGGCTCTCCCTGTGGCGCTGGTGCCAGGAGATGAGCGCCCGGCATCGGGCCGGCGTCTACGACGGCGAGGACGCCAAGGTCCGTGACTTCACCCGCACCGCGCCCCCGTATCTCATCGAGCACGTGATCCGTCCCGCCCTGGCCGCGGGCTACATCCCGGTGATCCTGGCGGAGGAGTGGCAGACCGCGGACGCCCTGATCCAGTTGAGCGACCAGTTGCACTACGCCGGGCTGCGGCAGCGCTGCGTCCTGTTCTGGAACGCCAACAACACCATGTCCTTCCACCGGGTGGACTGGAAGCGGCTGGAGTTCATCTCGCAGCTCACCACTGTCAGCCGCTACATGAAGCACCTGATGTGGCACATGGGGTTGAATCCCCTGGTCATCCCCAACGGCATCCCCTCCGACCTGTTGCGGCCGGTGAAGCCCCAGCAGGTGGCGGCGCTGCGCCAGGCGCTGGGCGTCAACGGCGACGGCGTGATGCTGTTCAAGGCGGGGCGCTTCGATCCGGCCAAGCGCTGGATCATGGCCGTGGAGGCCGCGGCGCAGTTGAAGGCCGCCGGGCACCGCGTGATCTTCCCGCTGCGCGGCGGCATCGAGCCCCACGGCGCGGAGGTGCTGGACCGCGCGCGGCAGCTCGGGCTGCGGGTGGTGGACGTGAACGGCAGTCCGAAGACGCCCGCGGAGGTCGCCGCCAGGCTGCGCGACGCCCCGCCCGCGGACGTCTACCACCTGAACTTCTTCATGCCGCAGGCGCTGCTGCGGCCCTTCTACGCGGCCGCGGACGCCGTGCTGGCCACCAGCGGGCACGAGCCGTTTGGACTGGTGGGCCTGGAGGCCATGGCCGCGGGCGGCCTGGTCTTCACCGGCGCCACGGGCGAAGAGTACACGCTGGGCGGCCAGAGCGCCGTCGTCCTGGACACTGACCGGCCCGACGAGATCGTGATCCGGCTACTGGACCTGCGGGAGAACCCCGACCGCGCGCAGGCCATGCGAGCGGCCGGCCGGCAACAGGCGGCCACCTTTGCCTGGGAGCGCGTGGTCGAAATTCTGCTGGACAAGGTGAGCTTCGTGGCGCAGTCCACGGGCACGCTGCCCCCACGCCACCGCCTGGCTCTCACGCCGCCGGCGGCCGTGGCCTCTCACGGATCACAGCGATGTGAGCCCACGGCGGCGCCGCTGCGGAAATAAGCGCGCCCCCCTCTGCGAAAACCCAGTTGGTCCGCCTCGGCTGTGCCCGATTCCACCACCCGGTGGACCAGCCAGCCTGACAGGCCGATCCCGATGAGAATGTTGGCGACAACCGCATAAGCGGCGCGGCCGACCGGGTCGAATCGCTGCAGCAGGTTGACGCGACCCTCCAGCAGGTAGGTCGCGCCAACCCATATCACGTAGACGCCGATAGCTCGCCATAGCACAGCGCCCGCAACTTGTGGGAGCCGTACCCCTCTCATGATTGGCCTCCCTCTGGCTTCCGGCGTCCGCCGCTGCCCCGATTCCCCGGAGCAATGGACGCTGCCAGGCGCAGCCCACGAGATTGCCCGCCCCGCCTTCGGTGTCCCTCTCATCTTACGGCGAGGGGACCCGTCTGCGTCGCCGGCCGGTCGATGCCTTCTCCCCGGTGCGGGACCGGCGCCGGAATCCGCTGTGCACCCGATGGGCGCGTCTGGGCCCGCGCGGTACCGTTGATGGCGGCGGTCTGCCTGCCGCCGGGATGGAGCACCGGCCATGATGACCCGCGTCCTGCTGTTGACCCTGATCGCCGCGCTCGCGGCGGCGATGCCGGGCCGGGCGCAGGCCCCACCGCCGCCGGGTGTGGACGATTTGCTGGAGCGGGTCTTCGGCGCCGACCAGAAGCAGCCCGCGGAACTGCGCGCCGACTTCGCCGCGGAGCTCACCCTGAAGTCGCCCCTCGGCATCCACGTGGCGCGGGGCACCGGCACCTACGCCCAGTGGCGAAGGCCCGGGGAGAAGATGCGCCAGCGGGTCATGATCACGAAGATGGAGGTTCCGTTGCTGCTGCGTCCCTTCGAGGGCTACCTCAAGACGTTCATCTCCGAGAAGGTCGAAGGTCAGGTAGAGCAGAGCAGCGTGCTCCACGAGCACGACGTCTTCCTGCTGGACGAGCGCCCGGGCGGCATGTGGGTGCTGGCGGGCGTGCGCCGGGACATCGTCACCGCCTTCATGACCAGGTACGGGCGCCAGGGCGACGCCAACAACACGCCGGCGCGCCGCGCCATCGCCCGGTGGATGTACACCCGCATGCGCGACGAACTGGTCAGGCCCGGCGGTTCCTACCTCTTCCGGGCGCTGGTGGACGCCGAGGGCAACATCCACGACCTCACCCTGCGCTATGACTGGGGGCCGGTCAACACGCGGGTCGACTATGTCCGGGTGGGCGGGAGCCCGGTGTGGCGAAAGGTGGTCGTGGACTCCTCCACCGAGTTCGGTGGGTGGGGCCGCGTGTCCGGGCTGCTGGCGCTGGATTTTTCCAACCACTGCCTCAACAACTGCGGCGTGCCCGGCGCGCACCCCTGAGGCAGTCCGCGGGCGGCCGGCGCGCTCACGACCCCCTCAGTCGATCCGCTTCTGGAACCGCAGGACGCTGACCACGAAGAAGGCCAG
This sequence comes from Armatimonadota bacterium, assembly GCA_016210785.1. Lineage (GTDB taxonomy): Bacteria > Sysuimicrobiota > Sysuimicrobiia > Sysuimicrobiales > JACQTN01 > JACQTN01. The sequence goes on along the minus strand of JACQTN010000484.1, from coordinate 173 downwards.
GCCCAGGGCGGCCAGGGGAATGATCTGGTTGTAGAGCATGGTCACCCCGATGCCTTTGAGAATGATGCCGCGCACGATGACCAGGAAGTAGGTCAGGGGGATGGCGTAGCCGATCCACTGCACCACCACTGGCATCGCCTCGCGGGGGAACATGAAGCCGGAGAGCAGGATCG